>JBEGJG010000064.1:0-9295 GCA_041184705.1 Candidatus Eiseniibacteriota bacterium | reverse complement strand
GCTCTCTCGGGATGCACGCGGTTGGCCACCCCGGCGTGCGTGAACCAGCGCTGCAGCTTGTCGGTGCCGGAGTTCGACACCACCACGATCTCGACCCCGCCGGCGAGCATGCGCCGTCCGGCATCGGCGGCCGCGGCGGTGATGCCCGGGCCACGCGAGGCCTCGACGCGCTTCACGCCCGCCACATGCGCCTCACCGCCGAACGCGTCGAGCGAACGACCCTGGCTCTCGATCGAACGGGCGAGCCGCTCGGCGAGCGGGTCGTGCGCGCGCACCACCGAGAGGTGGTGGAGCAATGCGCCGTGCTCGGTGAACGGGTCCTCGTCGCCGAACGCCGAGATGCGGCCCTCGACCGCCCAACCCCAACGCGTGGGCTCGGAGCGCACCACCTCGCGCGCCCGCGCGATCCACTCGCGTACAGCCTCGTGTTCGGGGTCGGGGACCAGCCGCAACAGCGCGGCGTCGAGTTCGTGACCATGGGCCACGCCCTCGGCATCGGGATACGTCCACACGCCGTCGAAGTCGCTGAGGAGTCGCATGGCGGGCTTGTCTCACGCCGAGCGGGTCCGGGGCAAGCCCCTCCCCCACCCGCGCGTGCGCGGCGGGGGAGGCTTGACCTCGGGACCGGGAGGGCTCAGCCTCCCTCCCGACAGTCCGCGTTCATGGAGGAACGCCCGGTCTCGACCCCACGGAAGGGAGTCCGCACGTGAGATACCCGTTGCTCGCCGCCACCCTCGCGGCCCTGCTCGCCGCGCCCGCCGCGGCCCAGATCCACGGCGCGCTGTCCGACGCGCGCGTCCTGCCCCTGAACGGCCGCATGGGCGGGGTGTACCTGCAGGTGGACGAGGAGAGCACCACGCTGCAGGGGCAGTTGCGTCAGTCGTTCCACCCCAACCTCGACTTCGGCTTCCAGGGCGGTCTGTCGCGCATCACGAGCGGCACCACGCGCACCTCGGTGCGACTGGGCGGCGATTTCCGCGGGCAGCTCGCCACACAGGCGGCGGACTTCCCGTTCACGCTCTCGCTCGGGGGCGCCATCGGCATGGAGAGCGCCGACGACCGCACCGTGCTCGCGATCGGCCCGCAGGTGGTGCTGTCGCGCGCGCTCGGCGGTGCAGAGCGCTGGATCGCCTACACCGGCGCGGCGCTGCTGTTCTCGCGCTACGACGCGGGCGCGGGGCTCGAGGTGGACACCTCGTTCCCGATTCGACTGGGGATCGAGTACGTCCCCAACCCCGACGTGCGCATCCTGCTCGAGGGACAGGTCGGTGTGAGCGACGAGATCCGCAAGGAACCCGCACTCACGCTGGGTATCCTCTTGCCGTTCTGAGGCTTACCGGTCAACCCGCCGGAACACGCGCAACCCGATACCGCACAACGCTTTACGAATTGCCGAAGGTTGAATTTGTCGGGCCCTCCTGTGGGTGCTAGGTTCTTCGACCCGATCCGGGACGGTCGCTCGACCGGCCGGAACGGGTGCCGACAACGACCCCCCAATACGTTGTGCGGTAATCGTTTACAGAACGGCCCCCGAACCGGGGTCCGCGCCCCGATCCACCCCATCCTGCTGGACCCGGGCACCCTGTGGACGAGTTGTGGAGAGAGCCTCTGATTATCCCGTAAATCATTGTCGAATGTTGTCTTGCAGGTCCGTCCACGGTTGTGGACAAATCCGTCCCCGATGTTGGTAAGTCCGGTCCACCCGGCCAGAGTGAACAGACGCAATCACTTGCGATGCACCCTGCCCCGGCGGATCCCGGCCCCTTTCTCTCAAGGATGTTGGAAATGGCCGTCCTGCCCCTCACCCCCGATCAGGTCGCCTCGACCTGGGAGCAGGTGCTCGAGCGTGTGAAGCCGCACCTCGCCAGCCCCCAGGCATTCGAGACGTGGTTCCGTCCCATCCGGGCCCTCGAGTTGGGTCCCGAGCGCGTGGACCTCGAGGTCCCGAACGCGTTCTTCGTGGACTGGATCCACGAGCACTACCTCACGATCATCCGTGCGGCGCTCACCGACGAGCTCGGGCACTGCCCCGAACTCCGGTTCTCGCCGCGCGAGCCGATCGTGGCTCCTCTCACCGCGACGTCCGCCGTCGCTCCCCGGTCCGTCGCCGCCCCGACTCCCGCGGCGCCGAAACCGGCCCCCGCGCGCGAGTGGCTCGACAGCCAGCTCCACCCTCGACTCACGTTCGAGTCGTTCGTGGTCGGCCCGAGCAATCGCTTCGCGCACGCGGCCTCGATGGCGGTCTCGCAGCGTCCGGGCGAGGTCTACAACCCGCTCTTCATCCACGGCGCTTCGGGCCTCGGCAAGACCCATCTGTTGCATGCGGTCGGGCATGAGGTGAAGCGTCTGCGTCCGGACGCGCGCGTCTTCTACGTCACCGCCGAGCGGTTCACGAACGAGATGATCTGGGCCATCCAGCACGGCCAGACGCTCGCGTTCCGCAACAAGTACCGCGGCGTGGACGTGCTGCTGGTGGACGATGTGCAGTTCCTGGCGGGCAAGGAGAGCACGCAGGAGGAGTTCTTCCACACCTTCAACGCGTTGCGCGACGCCCACAAGCAGATCGTCGTGACCGCGGACCAGCCGCCCAAGGACATCGCCAAGCTCGAGGACCGGCTCATCTCGCGCTTCAACCAGGGCCTCGTGGCCGACACGCAGCTGCCCGACCTCGAGACCCGTATCGCCATCCTGCGTCAGCGCTGCGAGCAGGAGACGAACGGGCTGCGCCTGGCCGACGACGTGGTGCTGCTCATCGCGGATCGCGTGCGGGGCAACGTGCGCGACCTCGAGGGCTGTCTGGTGCGCCTCATGGCGGTGGCCTCGCTCACGCACCGCGAGATCACGCCCGAGCTCGCCAACGAGGTGCTGGCCCAGTACGTGAAGCCCGAACCCGAGCACACCACCCCGGAGCGCATCCTGAACGTGGTGGCCGAGCGATTCTCGGTGCGCACCGAGGCGCTGGTGGGTAAGACCCGCACGCAGGCGGTCGCCGCCCCGCGCCAGGTCGCCATGTACCTCATGCGCCACCTCACCGAGATGTCGCTGGCCGAGATCGGCCGCGTCTTCGGCGGGCGCGACCACAGCACGGTGATCCACGCCTGCAAGCAGGTGGCGGAGCGCATCCAGGTGGATACCGCGTTCCGCGACAAGGTGAACGCGCTGTTCTCCACGGTCGCCTGTGGATGAGGCGTGAACCGGTCGTGGACCGGTGGTGGAAGGTACGGAAGGGCGGGGGAGACCCCGCCCTTCGTGTTGGTGGTCGGTGGACAGGGAGGGGTTCCATCCACATCGCGACCGAACCCGGAAACCGTTGTCGGCAAGGGGTCCGAAGGGGGGTCGCGAGGGGTTGTCCACACCGTCCACAGCCCCTACGGTTACGGACAGATTATCGATTGAAAGAGAAAGACTTAGAAGCCGCTTGAAAGGCCTCTCCCGGCTTGCCTCGCAAGGGGTGCGAGCCTACAATGCGGCGGCCCTCCGGAGTGCCCCCGAACCCGTCCTCGGACGCGTCGGGAACCGAGGCCGGACATGATGTTCCACGCCGTCAGGGAGTGACCTATGGACCTCACCATCCAGCAGGGTGATCTGGCCTTCGCCGTGGCCCGGGCCCTCGGATCGGTTCCCCAGAAGAGTGCCCAGCCGCTGCTCAATTGCTTCCTCCTGGAGGCCGAGCAGGGCCAGTTGCGGATCACCGCCACCGACCTCGACCTCACGACCAGCGTGAGCGTGCCGTGCGCCTCGCAGGTGCCCGCGCGGGTCGCGGTGAACGCCAAGCATTTCAACGAGGTCGTGCGCAAGATGCCGCGCGGCATCCTCAAGCTGGCGATGGTCAAGAACCAGCTCGAGGTCTCGTACGGCGACAAGAAGGGCGTGTCGCGCTTCCCCGTGCAGAAGGCCGACGAGTACCCGGTCCCGCCGGCGCTCAAGGGCGACCTCAAGGTGACGCTACCCGGCGAGACCTTCGCGCGTCTCGTGGATCGCACGTCGTACGCGGTCTCGGACGAGGTCACGCGCCAGAGCCTGAGCGGCGTGTACATCCACGGCACCGCCAAGTCGATCGTGTTCGTCGCCACCGACGGTCACCGTCTGGCGCGCGCGACCTGCAACGGCGCGTTCGGCGACCTGTCGCGCGACGGCGTCATCGTGCCGGCCCGCGCGCTCGCGCTCATGAGCCGGGTCGCGGCCGACGCGACCAGCCCGGTCGAGGTCCGCATCGCGGACGGCCGTGCGCACACCGGTTTCGTGGCGCAGGTGGGTGAGTACCGCGTCCAGGTGACGGCGCGCCTGCTCGAGGGCCCGTACCCGAACTACGAGCAGGTCATCCCGAAGGACAACCCGCGTCAGCTCTCCGTGTCGCGCTCCGACCTCATCGAGGCGGTGGACATCGTGGCCTCGCACGCGGACAGCAACACGCAGCAGGTGCGGTTCTCGATCCAGAAGGACCGCCTGTCGGTGTCGTCGGCCACCAACGATTACGGCTCCGGCGAGCAGCACGTCGAGGCCGAGTACACGGGCGACGACATGGAGATCGGCTACAACGCCCGTTACCTGCTCCAGACGCTCAAGAACATCCCGACCGAGAAGGTCGTGTTCCGGCTCAAGACGCAGTTGTCGGCGGGGATCGTCGAGCCCGTCGGCGCACTCGCGCAGCCCGAGGAGGAGTTGCTTTGCCTCGTGATGCCGCTGCGTCTCCCGGACGCGTGAACGACATGAAGCCACTCGGCTCCATCCTGCCCGGCCTGTTCGAGTCGTTGGGCCTGACGGAAGGGGCGAGGGGTTGGCGGGCGGTCACGGAGTGGCCCGCGGTGGCCGGTGCGCGTGTCGCGCGCCACGCCCGCGCGGTCTCGTTCCATGACGGCGTGCTGACCGTGGAGGTCGACGGATCGACCTGGATGCACGAGCTCGGGTTCCTGAAACCCGATCTCGTGCGCAACCTGAACCGGCATCTCGGCGGTGACGTCGTGCGCGACGTCCGTCTCGTGCCGGCCCGCGGAGGGAACCAGCGGTGAGCAAGAAGGAAGGAGAAGCCACGTTGACGGCCGAGCCCAAGGGTCACCATTACGACGCCACCAGCATCACCGTCCTCGAGGGTCTCGAGGCCGTCCGCAAGCGTCCCGCCATGTACATCGGCGACATCGGCGTTCGCGGTCTCCACCACCTCATCTGGGAGGTCGTGGACAACTCCGTGGACGAGGCGCTCGCGGGGCACTGCGACACCATCCACGTCTCGATCGGCACCGACGGCAGCATCACGGTGAGCGACAACGGGCGTGGTATCCCGGTGGACATCCACGCCACCATGAAGAAGCCGGCGCTCGAGGTCGTCATGACCACGCTGCACGCCGGCGGCAAGTTCGACAGCGACTCGTACAAGGTCTCCGGCGGTCTGCACGGCGTCGGCGTCTCGTGCGTCAACGCGCTCTCGGACTGGTGTCGGGTCGAGGTCCTGCGCGACGGCAAGGTGCACACGCAGGAGTACCAGCGCGGCGTGCCCAAGGCCGCCATGACCTCGCGGGCGGCGGACAAGAAGGAGAAGGGGAGCGGCACCACGGTGCGCTTCCATCCCGACGCCACCATCTTCGAGACCACCGAGTACCACTGGGACACCGTCGCCGCGCGTCTGCGCGAGTTGGCGTACCTCAACAGCGGTCTCACGATCCACCTGCACGACGAGCGCACCGACAAGAAGGCGGAGTACTTCGCCAAGGGCGGTATCGCCGAGTTCGTGAAGTACCTGAACACGAACAAGGAGACGCTGCACTCCAAGCCGGTCGTGTTCCAGCGCGAGCGCGACAACGTCGCCGTGGACGTGGCGTTCCAGTACAACGACACCTACTCGGAGACGCTGCTGTCGTTCGTGAACAACATCAACACGATCGAGGGTGGCACCCACGTGGGCGGCTTCCGCTCCGCGCTCACGCGTACGCTCGTGAACTACGCGAAGACCGAGGGTCTCACCAAGAGCCTCAAGGCCGACATCGGCGGCGAGGACGTGCGTGAGGGTCTGGTCGCCGTGGTCTCGATCAAGATGCAGAACCCGCAGTTCGAGGGTCAGACCAAGACCAAGCTCGGCAACAACGAGATCAAGGGCGCGGTCGAGACCGTGGTGGGTGAGGGTCTGCGCGAGTACTTCGAGGAGAACCCCTCGGTCGCCCGCAAGATCGTCGAGAAGATGATCTCGGCGGCCCGCGCTCGCGAGGCCGCCCGCAAGGCCCGCGACCTCGCGCGCCGCAAGACGATCCTCGACGGCGGTTCGCTGCCGGGCAAGCTCGCCGACTGCGCGTGGGACAACCCCGAGGAGTGCGAGCTCTACATCGTCGAGGGCGACTCGGCCGGTGGTTCGGCCAAGCAGGGTCGCGATCGTCGCTTCCAGGCCATCCTGCCCATCCGCGGCAAGATCCTGAACGTCGAGAAGGCCCGCATCGACAAGATCCTCGCCAACGAGGAGATCCGCAGCATCATCACGGCGCTCGGCGCGGGCGTGAAGGACGAGTTCGACCTCTCCAAGCTCCGCTACCACCGCATCATCCTCATGGCTGACGCCGACGTGGACGGTGCGCACATCCGCACCCTGCTGCTCACGTTCCTGTTCCGCGAGCTGCGTCCGCTCGTGGATGCGGGGCACGTCTACATCGCGCAGCCGCCGCTGTTCCTGGTCAAGTCGGGCAAGGACGAGCACTACTGCTTCGACGACAAGGAGCGCGAGGACGCGATCGCGCGCATCGGCAAGAAGAACGTCATGGTGCAGCGCTACAAGGGTCTCGGCGAGATGAACCCTGACCAGTTGTGGCGCACCACGATGAACCCCGAGACGCGCACGCTCGTGCGCGTGAACTCCGAGGACGCGGTCGAAGCCGACCGTATCTTCACCATCCTCATGGGCGAGCAGGTGGAGCCGCGCCGGCAGTTCATCGAGGAGAACGCGCTGTCGGTCAAGAACCTGGACATCTGATGCGTCCGGGGAACCTCTCGTTCGCGGCGGTCGTGTTGGCGGGCCTCGCCCTCGTGGCGGCGCCCGTCCACGCGCGCCCGCGGTTCTCGCTCGCCGCGGGGACCGCGTTCGCCGGAAACGGCGATCCGGGGACCGGCGGCGCTGCTCTGGCCGCGGGGATCGCGTTCCCGGTCGAGGGTCCGTGGTCGTTCGGGGTGCGGGGGTTCGTGGACGACCACGGCACCTCGCGCATCGAACTGCGCGATCCCAACGACGGCACGCCGCTCGGGCGGGTCGGGGACGCGCATCGCTGGACCTACGGCGCCGAGTGGGTGGGGGCTTACGCCCTCCGCAACACGAAGCGCACCGAATGGTCGTGGACGGCCGGATTCGGTTACGGACACCAGGAGTTGGACCAGCGCGGGGAGATCCGCGGCGCCGTGAGCGGGATCACGTTCTCGACCGGCACCACGTATCTCGTCCCGCTCGCGAACGGTCACCGCGTCGGCATCTCCCTGCTGTGGCGGGGACTCGCCGTGAGCCGCGACTCGGACGCGGGTCGCACCACGCAGGGCACGGTCGCGGCACTGGAATGGCAGTGGCAGGGCGCCCCGAAGGATCGCTGACGGACTCGCGCGCGGAACGGCACGCAGGAGGCGGGCCGGGACGTGCAGCGGAGAGACGAAGGAAGACGACATGGCTCTGAACGACCGCACCAAGATCGTCAATCTCCAGATCGAAGAGGAGATGAAGACCAGCTACATCAACTATTCGATGTCGGTCATCGTCTCCCGCGCGCTCCCGGACGTGCGCGACGGGCTCAAGCCCTCGCAGCGCCGCATCCTGGTCGCCATGAACGACCTCAACCTGGCCCCGGGCCGTGGTTACCGTAAGTGCGCCAAGATCGCCGGCGACACGTCGGGCAACTACCACCCGCACGGCGAAGGCGTGGTGTACCCCACGCTCGTGCGTCTGGCGCAGGACTGGGTCATGCGCTATCCGCTCGTGGACGGTCAGGGCAACTTCGGCTCGATCGACGGCGACGCGCCGGCCGCCATGCGATACACCGAGGCGCGCCTCACGCCCATCGCCATGGAGCTGTTGGCCGACCTCGAGAAGAACACGGTGGACTACCGGCCCAACTACGACGAGACCCGCGAGGAGCCCGTCGTGCTTCCGGCCGTGGTGCCCAACCTGCTCGTGAACGGTTGCTCGGGCATCGCCGTCGGTATGGCGACCGAGGTCCCGCCGCACAACCTGCGCGAGATCTGCGACGCGATCGACGCCATCATCGAGAAGCCCGAGACGACGGCCGAGGACCTGCTCAAGATCGTGAAGGGCCCGGACTTCCCGACCGGCGGCATCATCTACGGCACGCAGGGCATCCGCGACTGCTACCTGAACGGGCGCGGCAGCATGCGCATGCGCTCGCAGGTCCGCGTCGAGGAGGGCAAGGGCGGCCGCATGAGCCTGGTCGTCACCGAGATCCCGTTCCAGGTCAACAAGACCTCGCTCATCGAGAAGATCGCCGACATGGTGCGCGAGGCGAAGGTCGCGGGCATCTCCGATCTGCGTGACGAGTCCGACCGCGACGGCATGCGCATCGTGATCGAACTCAAGAAGGACGCGAACCCGAAGGTCGTGCTGAACCAGCTGTTCGTGCACACGCCGCTCCAGTCCACGTTCGGCGCCATCATGCTCGCGCTCGTGGACAACCGGCCGCAGGTCCTCACGCTGCGCGCACTGCTCGACCAGTACGTGCGGCACCGGCGCGAGGTCGTGCGTCGCCGGACGGAATTCGACCTCGCCGAGGCCGAGCGCCGCGCCCACATCCTCGAGGGCCTCAAGATCGCCCTCGACCACCTCGACGAGGTCATCGCGCTCATCCGTAAGTCCAAGGACACGGAGACCGCGCGCGAAGGCCTCATGAAGACGTTCAAGCTCACCGAGATCCAGGCGAACGCCATCCTCGAGATGCGCCTCGCGCGGCTCACGGGTCTCGAGCGCGACAAGATCCAGGCCGAGTACCTCGAGGTCATCAAGCTCATCGAGAAGCTGCGCGCCATCCTGGCGAGCGAGCGCAAGATGCTCGGCATCATCCAGGACGAGGTGCGTCGCGTCCGCGAGAAGTACGGGGACGACCGCCGCACGCAGATCGTGGTCGAGGAAGGCGACATCAACTACGAGGACACGATCGAGCAGAAGGACATGGTGATCACGATCTCCCACACCGGCTACATCAAGCGGCAGGAGATCTCGTCGTACCGCGCGCAGCGTCGTGGTGGCAAGGGCATCATCGGCGCCCGCACGAAGGACGACGACTTCATCGAGCACCTGTTCATCGCGAACACGCACGCCTACCTG
>JBEGJG010000063.1:0-9524 GCA_041184705.1 Candidatus Eiseniibacteriota bacterium | reverse complement strand
GAGCTCGCGCACCATGTGACCCTTCGCCACGCCGCCGATCGCCGGGTTGCACGACATCTTCGCGGTATCGGTGACGCGCACGGTCACGAGCGCGGTGGAAAGTCCCATGCGCGCGCAGGCGTGCGCGGCCTCGCAACCCGCGTGACCGGCGCCCACCACGACCACGTCGAAACGACCGTCCCGCGTGGCCGCCCCGAGCGCTGATGCGGGCAGAGCGCCCTCGGGAGCACCCGGCGAAGGCGCGTAGTGCGCCGCGGATTCCTCGGGAGGGGGCATCATTTGCCGATGCAGAAGCGCGAGAACACGCGCTCCAGCAGGTCCTCGCTCGCATCGCGTCCGGTGACCTCGCCCATCGCGGCCAGCGCCTCGCGAAGCTCCATCGCCACGATCTCACCCGGTGCGCCCTCGGCTGATACCGCCGACGCGCGACCCAGCGCGGCCCGTGCGCGTTCGAGCGCATCGGTGTGACGCGGGTTCGAGACCGCCCCCGCCAACCCGCCGGCGCGATCCGCGCCGAGCACGGTGGCGAGCGCGTCGCGCAACGCGTCGAGCCCCTCGCCCGTGGTGCTCGAGACGCGCACCACCGGCGTGGTCGCCCCCACCACCGACGCGAACGACTCGGGATCGACCACGGTGTCGAGGTCGCACTTCGTCAACACCACCACGACGCGCCTCCCGACCAGAGCGGCGGCGAGCAGCCCGCCGTCGTCGGCGAGCGGACGCGAACCGTCCACCACCCACAGCACCACCGCCGCGTCCTCGAGCGCGGACAGCGCGCGCGCGACCCCCATGGCCTCGACCGGGTTCGTCGCCAGACGCACGCCCGCCGTGTCCGATAGCGTCACCGGAACACCGGCCACCTCGATGCGTTCGCTCACGCGATCGCGCGTGGTGCCCGGCTCGTCGGTCACGATGGCGCGGTCCTCGCCCAGGAGCGCGTTGAACAAGGACGACTTGCCGGCATTGGGTTGCCCCACCAGCGGGACGCGCACGCCCTCGCGCACCGCACGCGCCCACGGCGAGCCCGCGAGCAACGCATCGAGTTCGCGAGCGACCTCGGCCACCGCTTCGCGCACGTGCGGCGGCGTCTCGACCCCACCCACGTCCTCGGCGAAGTCCACGCGCGCCTCGACCTCGGCCGCCGCATCGGCGACGCGTGCCTCGAGCTCACCCACGCGACGCGACAACGCTCCCGCCAACTGGGCCAGCGCCAGATCGCTCGCACTCTCGGTCTCGGCGCGCACGAGGTCGGCCACCGCCTCGGCCTGGGCGAGATCCATGCGCCCGGCCAGGAACGCTCGCAACGTGAACTCACCGGGGCCCGCCAGGCGCGCACCGCCGGCGAGCAGCGCAGCGAGCACGCGGCGCGCGGGCACCGGTCCGCCGTGACACGAGAACTCGACCACGTCCTCGCCGGTGTAGGACCTCGGGGCGCGGAACACGCCCGCCACCACCTCGTCCAATCGCACGCCGTCGCGCACCGGATCCACCGCCCAACCATGGTGGAGCGTGTGTCCGGCCACACCGGCGAGCGGGTGCGAGCCCCGGAAGACGCGATCGGCGACCCCCAACGCGGCGGGTCCACTCACACGCACGACCGCCAGCCCGGCGGGGCCGGGGGCGGTGGCGATGGCGGCGATGGTGTCGTCGAGTGACTGCACGCGGGATCCCTCGAGGACCGGTGGACTGCGCGACCGGTGGGTGCGGCGGGAAACGACACGCCCGGCTCACGTGAACGCGAGCCGGGCGTGGACGATGCGGGAATCGCTCAGCTCGCGGAGCCGTCTTCCGAACGTTCGGGGAAGTCGGCCGGTGCCACCGCCACGCGTTTCAGCGAACCGTCGCCGAGCGAGAAGGTGCGCACGCGCGAGTCCTCGCGCAGCGTCACGTGCACGATGCGACGCTCCTGCGAGTTCATGAGGTCGGTGACGACCTCGACGCGCTCGGCCACCGCACGATCGGCCAGCTGACGGGCCATGGCTGCGAGTTCGTCCTCGCGCTGCTGCCAGCTGTCGTTCACCTCGAGCTGGAGGTGGTAGCGCGAACCGTCGCCACGGTTGAGGAAGCGGTTGAGCAGGTGCTGCAGAGCCAGACGCGTCTCGCCACCCCGACCGATGAGCAGGTCGTCGTCACGCTCGGCGTCCACGGTCACGTCGACACGGTGACCCTCGGCGCGCGCCGTGACCTTGGCCTCGAAGCCCATCTTGCGCAGCAGCTCCTCGGTGATCGAACGGCTCGCCGCCGCCAACTCGTCGCTGCTCATCGCCGGGGTGGACGACTCGCCACCCGCACGCGGCTCGCGCTCGCGACGCTCACGACGACCACGACGCTCACGACGATCGCCGCGATCCTCGCTCGACCACTCGGCCGCGGGCTCCTGGGCGACCGCCGCCGACTCGGTCCCCTGGGTCACCACCGGCGCGACCGGAGCGGGAGCGGGAGCGGGGGCCACGGGCTCGGACGCCACGACCGGGGCCGGAGCCGCCGGCGCGACCGGCGCCGGAGCGACCGCCGCCACCTCGGCCGCGTCATCGTCGTCCATCATGTCCATGTCGTCATCACCCTCGAGCGGCGCCGGGTTCTCGGTCGAGGTCTCGCCCGGCGCACCGGCGCGACGGCGACCACGACCACCACGGCGACCACGGCGACGACGCTTGCGCGGCTCCTCTCCACCCTCGGCCGTCACCGCGGGCGGGGCGACCGGTGCGGGTGCGGCAGCGGGTGCGGAGGCGACGACCGGTGCCGGAGCGGCCGCGGCCGTCTCCTGCGGACGACGATCCTCGCGCGGCCCACGCTCGCCGCGACCACCACGACCCTCCTTGCGCTCCTCGCGACCGCCGCGGCCGCCGCGCTCCTCACGGCCACCACGCTCGTCGCGACCACCGCGCTCCTCGCGGCCACCACGCGCTTCCTTCTTGTCCTTGTCCTTCTCCTTGTCCTTCTCGTCGCGCGAGCCACGCTCGTCGCGACCACCACGGCCACCGCGCTCGTCACGACCGCCACGACCACCACGGCCACCGCGCTCGTCACGACCACCGCGCCCACCACGACCACCGCGCTCCTCGCGCTCCTGCGGCTCGCGGATGACGCCGCCCGGACGCTTGATCACGCTCACGCGGAAGGGGCGCGCACCGATCCCGAGGAATCCGCTCTTGCCCTCCTCGATCACCGTGATCATCGCGGCGTCGCGCGTGATCTTGAGGTGGTCCAGACCCTTCTTGACCGCCTCGTCCATCGTCTTGCCTTCGAATACCGTTCCAGACATCTGCATGTACCCCTGCCGGACGCGCGCTCATCGCGCAGACCGGACCACCGAGGTGGACCGGGTGCGCGCCGGGAGCGCAGCCTCCCGTGCGGGTTGGAGTGAGAGCCTCGTGGCGCACGTCGCGCGCGGCGCGAGGCGGCCCGAAGGGCGCACACGCGGCCGGCGCGCGGGGAACCCGCCGGAACCCGAACGCACCCGAGGTACGTTGCCGGGACCGTGGGCCGTGCGGCCCGCGAAGCCGTTTCGATGACGGGGTGAACCGTACCCCGGCGCGGCTCCCGTCCGCCACGCCGAACGTCGTACCGGACCCGCGCCATCGCCCATCGGGCGACCGTCGCGGATCCCGCGCTGCGCTTACTTCGCGCGCACCGCGCCGGCGCGCACGACCACGCCGCTGTCACTCCCACGGTTGACCATCCACTGCTGGAGCACCGTGTAGAGGTTCATGAGCGTCCAGTAGAACACCAGACCGGACGGAAGGTTGTAGAAGATGAACAGCATCACGAAGTTCATCATGTACATCATGGACTGCTGCTGCGCCGGGGTCGGCGTGAGGCGCTGCTGCAGGAAGCCCGAGCCCGCCATGATGATCGGCAGCAGGCGGATGGGGAACCCGGCGACCTCGAACCACAGGTCCGGCGCGGCGAGGTCGTGGATCCAACCCACGAACGGCGCCTGGCGCAGCTGGATCGAGTTGCTGAGCACGGCGTAGAGCGCGAAGAACAACGGCATCTGCAACAGCATGGGCAGACAGCCACCGGCCGGGTTGACCTTGTTCTCCTTGTACAGCGCCATGACCGCGGTGTTCATCGTCGCGGCGTCGTTCTTGTACTTCTCGCGCAGGCGCTCGATCTCGGGCTGCAGCTTGGTCATGGCCTTCATGCTGCGCATGCTGCTCATGTTGAGCGGGTGCAGCAGCAGACGCACCACGGTGGCGAGCAGGAAGATCGCGAGTCCGTAGTTGCGCACCCACGACTCGAGCAGGCGCAGCAACTGCAGCAACGGGTAGCTGAACGGCAGCAGCCACGAGAAGCCCATGTCCACGGCCTTGTCGATCTGCAGGCTGCCCTTGCGCCCGGCTCCACCCGCCTCGGCCATGCCGAAGTAGTCGGCCGGTCCGAAGTAGGCCGCGAACCGCTGTGAGCCGTTGGCCGGCGTGCCCATCACGAGCGTGCCGATGGCGATCGGATGACGCTCGGGCTTGCCCGCGGGCGGCAGCAGCTTGCGCTCGTCCGCGCTCGGCACGTAGCCCTCGCCCGAGGTCGTGAACCGCCGACCCTCGGTGCCGTTCGGGGTGAGCACGCCGAGGAAGTAGTGCGACTGCACGCCGCCCCACACGACCACGCCCTCACGAACCTTGGGGTTCTTGTTGATGAGACCCTGCGCACCGTCGCGGTGCACGTCCTTGCCCACCAGCGAGACGCCGCGGACCATGCGCGCGTCCTGCTCCGGGTCCACCTCGGTGAGCAGCGGCCACGAGCGCGTCACGAGCGACCACTCGTTGGTGGCGAGCGAAGCGCCGTTGACCGAGATGTCGAGGTCGAGCAGGTACGTCCCGACGCGCGGACGCCAGGTCTGGCGGATGGTGCCGCCGGCGGAGTCCGCGGCCACGAACGTCAGCGCGGCGATGCGGCCGTCGGTGCCGAGGCTCTCCTCGATCGCGAACGGCGTGGTCGCGAGCGAGCGACGCGCGGCATCGGAACCCAGATCGAACGCGAACAGCGGCGCGCCGCGCAGCTCCACGCGATCACCCGCGGGCACCTCCTTGCCGGGGCCCGGGCGGCCGTGCGGGTTGCGGCCGAAGCGCGACGTCCCCCATGCGGCCGAGTAGTGCTTGAGCTCGAACGACTCGAGGCGCGCACCGAGGCTGTTGAACGTCGCACGGTACAGATCGGTCTCGAGCGTCACGCGACGCGTCTCGACCGCGGGCACAGCCGGGACCGCGCTCTCGGGCGCAGCCGGAGCGATGCCGGTCGTGGTGGTGCTCGGCAACCCGGCGACGGGCGGCGCGGCCACCGGGGTCGCACCGCTGTCGGCGACCGCCGTCGTGGGGCGCGGCACGGGCTTGGGCATGTACTTGGTCTGCATCGCGGTGAAAAGCGCGAACACCAGCATGCAGAGGACGAGGGCGATGGTGGTTCGACGATCCATGGTCAGGGCACCGGGTCCACACCCGCGCTTCCGAGCGGGTGGCATCGTCCGAGTCGGCGCGCCGTGAGCCACAGGCCACGCCATACGCCATGGCGCGTGAACGCCTCGTGCGCGTACTCGGAACAGGAGGGGAAGTGACGGCAAGCCCCGCGCACATGAGGCGGCGCGAGCCGCTGGTAGGCGCGAATGGCGAGGAGGATCAGCGAGCGCACGCTATTCCGGGAGGGGTGCGAGGGCACCGGCGTGGGCGAGAAGCGTCTCCACGTCGGTGGCCAGGTCCTGGTGCGGCGCGTCGAGGGTGCGGCGCGAGGCGATGAACACGAGTAGGTATCCGTCCTGGGGCACGCGGGTCCAGCGGCGCCGGACGATCTCCCGCAGGCGGCGCCGCGCACGATTGCGCTGCACCGCTCCGCCCACACCGCGCTTGCTGGCGATGAACCCCACGCGGCTCACCTCGCCGGCTGCCGAGAGCACCAGCAGCAGACAGGTCCGCCCACGGTAGGCCACCCCGCCACCACGGACGCGAGCGTAGTCGCTGCCGCGGGTGAGGCGATGTGCCGAGTGGAGCCGTTCCGAGGGCATGGTGCTCATCGAGACGGTGGGTACGGGCGGCTGCACCGGCGTGTGGTTCGCGCGATCGCGAGCGATCGCACGGTGGCGTCCTCGTGAGCGATGTCCGAGCGAGTCGGTGTCACCGCAGGAGCGAGGGCGCTACGGGAAGTCGCTCCAGGACCGCTCAGCGGTCCGACGACACGGTGAGGCGCTTGCGACCCTGCTTGCGACGGGCAGCGAGCACCTTCCGACCGCCCTTGGTGGCCATGCGGGAGCGGAAGCCGTGCGTCTTCTTCTTGTGTCGGTTGTTCGGCTGGTACGTGCGCTTCATGGCAGCGAAACCTCTGTAGGGACAAGGAACTACGACATGCGAACGAGGCAGGTTAAGGGAGCCGTGAACCGACCGTCAAGGCGCACCCGCCCCGGCGATGGATGACGGATGCCCGTCGCGTCGGGGAGCCCGAGCCGATCGGAACGGGAGGGCCGGTCCACCAGAATCGGTCGCCGATTCTTCGGCCAACCGACAACTTACATTTTCACAACGCCTTACACGCTTCCGAGTGGTTCGTGGAACCGGGGGTGCGGTCCAGCCGACTCCGCCTCCCTTATATAGAGGGATACCCGCCGGCATCGGGACCGCTCGCGGCTGAGCCCGCCAAGTCCCCGGCCACCACCGCTCCCTCCCGTCCCTGCCCCCGGCTGGGCTCGGACCCCGAAACACCGAACGGGTCCGATCCGATCGCCCTTGGCCGCCAGGTGACTCGGCCATCCGGACCGACGCCGACGGTCGGCCGGGGACCGACACCCACTCGGACCCTCCTCAAGCCCGGACCGGTCCGAACGCCATGGTGGGCTCGCACCCCGAACCGTCCCTCCCGGTCCGAACGCGAGACGGCGGCCCACCCCACCGGGATGGACCGCCGTCGTCTGGGCATCGGCACCCGATCAGGCCGCGGCGCGGACCTCGTCCATCGTGGCGTGCTCCTCGGGCGCGAGCGGCAACCGGACCCAGAACGTCGAGCCCTCACCGGGGCGACTGTTCACCCCGACGTGGCCGCCATGCAGCTCGCTGATGCGCTTCACGAGGTGCAGCCCGATCCCCAGACCGCCGCGCGACTCGGCGTCCTCGGGCACGGCCTGTCCGAACAGCTCGAAGATGTGCGTCGCCACGTCGGGCGAGATGCCGGGGCCGGAATCGTGCACCTCGACGCGGACGAACGGTCCGTCCTGCACGGTACGCACCGACACCACCCCGTCACGCGGGCTGAACTTGGCGGCGTTCACGATCAGGTTCACCACGACCTGCCGCATCTTGACCTCGTCCACCGAGAGCTGAGGCAGATCGCTGGCGAGCGTCATGTCCAACTGCACGCCGAGCTTCTTGGCGAGCGGGCGGGTGGTCTCGACCGCGCCGCGCACCACCTCGGCGAAGTCGAGCGCGCGCGGCTTGAGCGCCAACTTGCCGCTCTCGAGCCGCGACAGATCGAGGATGTCCTCGATGAGGCCCAGCAGACGCTGCGCCTCACCACGCAAGCGGCCCACGAACTCGCGCGACTGCTCGCGCGACAGTTTGCCCTCGTGGTCGTCGAGCAGCTCGGCGTAGGCGATGACGCTGGTGAGCGGGGTCTTGAGCTCGTGGCTCGCGGTCCCCAGGAACACGTCCTTCATGCGGTTGAGGTCCGACAGCTTCTCGTTGTCGGCCTCGAGCTCGCGGGCGCGCTGGCCCATGCGCTCCATGACCTCGGCGCGGTCGATGACCGCGGCGATGTGCTCCGAGAACACCCGCAGCACCTCGAGATGGTGCTCGCCGAACGGCTCCGAGTGGTTGATGCGGTTCACGTTGAGCACGCCCACCACGCGCTCACCGATCGCGAGCGGGAGCGAGAGCGCCGAGGTGATGCGGCGGTTCTCCTTGTAGTGGCGACCCAGTTCGGCCGACGGCGCACGCTCGCCCAGCTTCACGGCCTCGCGCCGCAGCGCCACCCAGCCCGCGATGCCCTCGCCGATCTTCTTGCGCGCACCGCGCGAGAACTCGGCCTCGAGGCCGTACGACGCGCGCGTCACGAGGTCGCCGGTCTCGGGCTCGAGGATCATGATGCTGGCCTGCTGCGCCTTGAGCGTGCTCACCACGCGGCGCACGATGATCTCCAGGATGACGTCGCTGCGCAGCTGGAGCTGCAGCGTCGTGCTGACCTGGAACAGCGCGCTCAGCTCGGACAAGCGCACGCCGGCGTCGGCGCGATCCTGCTCCTCGCGGTTCAACGCCTGCGTGGCGCGGTGGAGTTCGCGCTGCTGCAGCACCGTGTAGAGACAGAACAGCAGCACCAGACCGGCGAGCGCGATGGTCACGATGTACGGGTCGTCGAGACCCAACACGAGGCCTTCCGAGCCCGCGAGTGTCACGACGCGCGCGTAGAGCGTGGGCACCACGGTCGCGAGGACGATCAGGAGGGCGAAGGCAGCGGCCCACAGCATCCAGCCGGCGCGCTGCAGTTGTCGGGTGCGGATCTCGGTGCGCGAGCTCATGGCACTCCATGTCGCCCCGCGAACGGGGGACGTCGAGACGTGGTGGGGGATCGTGCGGTACCCCGGGGTTATCGGCCGGGGACGGGGGCCCATTGAGGCGCAATGGCGCGACCGCCATCGCGCTGCGGCCCTTCACGATGGGCCGACCGCACGCGGTGCGCCGCCTCGCGGCCTCCACGGACCGACCCACCCCCGGGAGGCTGAGGCCTCCCGACCACGCTCGCACCCCCGCACCGTGCCCCTCGGGACGCCCTCCATTAGATTGGGTCGCATGAACCTGCGCTCCCCCCACCCCTGGCTGGCTCCCGGCCTGCTCCTCGCGGGCCTCGCGGCCCTGTACGCGAGCGCGCTCGGCACGGGCTTCATCAACGACGACTACCTGTTCCTCGAGCAGGTGCGCCGCCACGGGTTCGTGGATGCGCTGCTGAACCCCGGCGGGCTCGGCAACTACTTCCGTCCGCTCGCGCGCGAGGTGTGGTTCGGGGTGCTGTCGGGGCTCGCGGGCGGTGACGCGCTCGTCTTCCACCTCGCGCAGTTCGCGTTGTTCGTGGGCGCGCTGGTGCTGCTGGCCGACCTGCTCGGGACGGTCGCACCGCCGCGCACGCGCGTGATCGCACCCGCCGCCATGGCGGGCGTGCTGTTCTTCGCCGTCCTGCCGCTGCAGCGCGTGAATCTGGCGTGGGTGTCGTGCTCGCAGGACCTCGTCGCGCTCACGGGATCGCTCGCCGCACTCGCGTTGTTCCGTCGCGGACGCATCGGGCCCGCGGTGCTGTGCTGGGCGGCCGCGTTGCTCGGCAAGGAGTCCGCCCTGCCCCTGCCCGCGGCGCTGTTCCTGTGGGCGTGGTGGATCGAGGGTCGTGCACCGCGAGCGGCGCTGGTGCGCGTGCTGCCGTTCGCGCTCGGGCTGCTGCCGTGGCTCGTGGGTACGCTATGGTTGCGCGAACACTCCACCAGCGCGGCACGTCTGGTGTTCGCGCCCGACCACCTCGCGGCGGCGTTCGTGCACCTCGCGCAGACGCTCGCGGGCGTG
>JBEGJG010000062.1:0-9720 GCA_041184705.1 Candidatus Eiseniibacteriota bacterium | reverse complement strand
CAGCTCCGACTCGTCGGTGGGGTCCGCTACAAGGGTATGCGTCGTCTCGGCGGCAAGGAGCTGAAGGCCGCCAACCTCAAGACCCGGCGGCCGTCCCGATTGCCGTGGCGCGAGAAGCCGTCCCTGCGCATGGACTTCCTGCGCGCGGACACCGCGGCCATCGTCGCGCTTTACCGACACTACGGCTACCTCGACGCGCGGGCTCGTTGGCGGTTCGAGCCCACGGGGGATCCGGCCGCGGTGCGGGTCGTGTTCGAGATCGAGGAGGGGCCGCGCACGCGCATCTCCTCCGTGGCGCTCGAAGGCGTCACAGCGTTCCCCGAGAACGAGCTGCGTCGCTCCCTCTTCGCGCGGCCCGAGCGCCCCTACGATCCGGCGTTCCTGCCGCTCGACACGCTTCGAATGAGCGCGCTCTATCAGGATCGCGGTTACCGTCCGCACACCGTCGCATCCGCCCAGCGCGGGCCCGAGGACTCGCTGCGGGTCGCGGTGCGCTACGACGTGCAGGAGGGACCGCGCTACCGCATCGGTGACGTGGCTTTCGAGGGTGGCGCGCTCAAGGAGTCGCTGGCCCGTCGGGAACTCCTTCAGCGGCCGGGGGACTGGTATCGCCGCACCCGGCTCGAGGAGAGCGTGCAGCGGCTCTACGACACCGGCCTCTACAGCCAGGTGCAGGTCTCGGCGAACGTGGACACCACCGACTCCACGCTCGACCTCGACTTCCGGCTGGCCGAGCGTCGTCCGCGCTGGATCGACCTCGGTATCGGTTCGGGTACCGCGGAGCTGTTCCGGTTCACCGGGGAGTGGGGACACCGCAACCTCAACCGGAACGCGCTGCGCGGTGTGCTCCACGGCGAGCTCTCGCTCGATTACCAGCGCCGCAACTCCGTCGACGAGGCCCAGGTCCTGCGCGTGCGGACCATCCGGACGAGCGCCGACCTCATCGAGCCGTGGTTGCTGGGCTTCCGTCTGCAGGGGCGCGCGACGCTGTTCTACGAGCAGTCCAACGACGACCGCGACTACCGCTTCCTGCATCGTCGGCGCAGCCGCGGTGTCGAGGTCGGTCTGCTGCGTGAGTTCTCGCGCATCTTCCGCGCCAACCTCACCGCGCACACCGCACTCGTGAACCAGAGCTACGACATCCTGCTCGAGACCGATCAGGCCACGCGCGACTCGCTCTCGCAGGTGCTCGACCGCTACTTCGACAACGGTATGGGGCTCGCGCTCACGCGCGATACGCGCGACGACCGCGTCATCCCGGGCCGTGGTTCCATGCAGACGGTTCTGCTCGAGTTCGCCGGTGGTCCGCTGCGCGGGGCGAGCAGCTACGAGAAGCTGCAGTTCACCTCGGTCTGGTACACGCCGCGCGCCAACGGCTGGTTGCTGGCCTCGCGTGTCGTGGCCGGCGTCATGGCGCCCATCGGGGATCCCTCGGACGAGTTCTCGCCCGGCACCGTGGACCCCGAGGTGGCCCGTGTGCCCAAGGAGCGCCGGTTCTTCATCGGTGGCGTGAACAGCCTGCGCGGGTTCGGGGAGAACTCCGTCACGGGCGATGGCGGATTGGCGATGCTGCTCGGCAACCTCGAGATGCGCATCCCGCTCTGGGGGCCGCTCGGGGCGGAGGTCTTCATGGACGCGGGCAACGTCTGGCCGCAGGCCTCCCACATGCGGTGGTCCGATCTCGTCGCGCCGTGGAACGTCTCGGACCCGCTGGATGCGAGCCAGCTGCGCTACTCGTATGGTGTGGGGGCGCGCATCATGCTGCCGTTCGGCCCGCTCCGTTTCGACGTCTCGTGGAGCGAGCACCCCGAGTTCTCCGGTGGCCAGTTGTTCCGCCGCCGGCAGCCGTTCGTCTACCAGTTCGCCATCGGACCGAGCTTCTGACATGACCGACCAGCCCCCGCGTCCCGACCCCGAGGCCCCGAAGCCCGACGACGCGCCCCACGGCGTCGTCGAGTCGCTGCGCGAGGGGATCGAGGACGCCGTCGAGGCCGTCGTCCCGCCGCCGGTGCGATGGACGGTCGGCAAGCTCGTGCGACTGGTCGCGCTCGCGTTCGGTGCGCTGCTCGTGGTGGCGGTCGTGAGCGTGGTGGCGTTCCTCATGAACCGCACCGAGCTGGTCGCACGCGAGATCTCGCTGCTCCTCAACCGGACGCTGCGCGAGCACAGCGACCTCGTGCTCGACCTGCGCGACCTGCAGGGCAATCCGCTCACCGGGTTCCGGGCCATCGCGCCGCGCGTCCGCTATCGCGACGGGACGCCGGTGCTGGCGGCCCGCGAGATGCGCGTGAACTACTCGGCGTGGAGTCTCATCACCGGGCGCGGGGGGAGCCTCGACGTCACGTTCGTGGCCCCCACGGTTCAGCTCATGGATCCCGACGGCGGCTGGCGCATCCCGGAGTGGCGAAGCACTCCGAAGCCCCGTCGCGGCGATCCGCCGAGCCTGCAGATCCGCCTGCACGTACGCGAGGCGCAGTTGCTGGCCCCCAAGCCCTACGGGCTCGTGAAGGGTGTGGACCTCGATCTCACCGCGCGCACGGGGCGCGCCACACAGGTGCGCCTCGAGCGCATGTCGTGGGAGCGTGGCCCCTGGGACAGTCGTCTCGAGCGCCTGACGGCCGAGGTGGTGTCGGACCGGGACGGTGTGCGTGGGCGCATCGAGACGTTGCGCACACCCGACCTCGAGTTGCGGGGCGAGGTGGGGTGGCGGTCCGATCGGCCGGAGAAGCGGGCCCACGTCGAGATCGTGCGCGTGCGTTGGGCGTGGCTGGCGAAGGTGTTCGACAACGGCGCGTTCGACGTGCCCGGTTCGGGGTCGTTCGCGGTGGATGCGCTCGGGGACGATCGCTGGATCGGACGGTTCCGCGGCAACGTGGATTGGGATTCGCTGCGGGCCGAGGGGCGCGGCGTGGCGCGATGGGACGGTCGCCTGCTGTGGGTGGACTCGCTCGCCCTCGCGTCGAAGGCCGGCGACCTGCGGGGTTCGCTTCGCTGGTCGGAGGAGGGCTGGGAGATCGGCGGGGACGCGCGTCGTGCGAACCCGCTGCACTGGCAGGCCCTCCAGCTCGTCGGTTGGCCGGCCGGAGACCTGAACGGTTACTTCCGCTACGTCGTGGACACGCGCGTGGAGGACCGCCCGGACGCGCGCCTCGAGGCCCGGCTGGGGAGTTCGATGCTGCAGGGCTGGCAGGTGGACAGCGCCAACGTGCGGGTCGAGTTCCCGTTCGCCGCCGCCGACTCGTTCCTCGTGGCCGGCTCGCGTCGTGGGGGGCGATTCACCATCCGTGGCCGCACGAACCCGAAGGGTTGGACGGGGTCGTACGCGGTGCGCGACCTACCGCTCGAGGAGTGGCCCGACGGCCGCGCGACCGGTCTCACCGGGATGCTCGAGTCGGCCGAGGGCGGTATCGACGCACGCGACGGTGAGCTCGATGTGACCGGCACGTTGGTGGGACGCGCCACCGACTGGGCGAGTGCGAGCTTCGCGGACTGGCGGCTGGACGACGTCTCGGGGCAGCTCCTGCCGAAGCCCGACATGCAGGCGCGCCTCACCGCGACCGACGGTTTCTTCAGCGGGCTGCACCTCGATCGGGTCGAGACCCCGTTGCGGCTCGGCGACGCCACGGTGGCCTTCGACACGCTGGTGGTGGCCGCGGGCGACACCACGGCCAGTCTCGTCGGGGATGCCTCGTGGGACGGCGCAGCGTGGTGGATGACGCTGACGCACGCTCAGGTGGCGAGCGAGCAGTTCTCGTTCCTCGCCCAGCCCCCGGTGCGGATCTCGGGGGATGGGGAGGGCACCACGTTCGAGCGCGTCGTGGCGAGTGACGGTCCGGCTTCGCTCGAGGTGGCCGGTCGGTGGGCCGCGCCCGGTGGTTCGTACGATTTCACGCTCGAGGGTTCCCGTCTCGACCTGGCGCGGCTCGGCATGGATCCCGCGATGGGGCTGGCCGGTGAGGCCGACGTCCGCCTGCGTGTCCGCGGACGGACCGGTGTGCCCCAGTGGCGCTTCGAGGGGCGCGTGGCCGATCCGGGTATGGAAGGGCACGTCGCCGACTCGGTCGCGATCGTGCTCGAGGGCGGCGCCCACCGTCTCGAACTCGAGGAGGGCATGTTCCGGCTCGGGGCCGGAGTCGTGCGCGGCTCGCTCGTGGTGGAGCGGACGCGGGCCGCGTTCCCGGACTCGCTGTCGCCCACCGCCATCATCCGCTGGCTCGAGGACGCCGGGGCGTGGCGTGGTCGTGCGACCGCCGACGCGTTCCCCGTGGACCGCCTCGCCGGCGTGGTCCCCGATGCCGCGGGCTGGGCCGGCACCGTGTTCGGCAGCCTCTCGTTGCAGGGTTCCCCTTCGGATCCGGTGGTCGAGGTGCAGGCTCAGGGCGAGCGACTCGGGTGGCACGACATCCGGCCCGAGAACGTCACGGTGCGGGCGGGGTTGGAGGACGGGCGGCTCGAGGTGCGCGATCTGCGCGTGCGCATGCTCGGGGTCGAGTCGCGCGCCCAGTTGTCCGTCCCCATGGTGTGGGCGCTCGGACACGAGCCGTCGTTCCCCGACGAGCCGCTGCGCGGCCGCGTGGACGTGCCGGCGGGCGACCTCAAGGTGCTGCCGCTCATCGTGCAGCAGTTGCAGTACGCGCGCGGGAGATTCGAACTCGCCGCGGAGGTCTCGGGGACGCCGCGTTCGCCTCGACTGCAGGGCCGTGGCCGCATCCGTGACGGTGTGGTGCGACCCATGAACCGCAGCGAGGTGGTCGAGGGCTTGAACGCCGATCTGCACTTCGATGAGGAGCGCATCACGCTCGACACGCTGTGGGCGCGGCAGGGTCGGACCGGTCGCATGTCCTCGCGGGGCGCCGTGCTGCTCGACCGAGGGGCGCTCCGCAGCTATCGCTTCGACCTCGCGCTGCGGGACTTCGCGGCCGCCGAGGAGGGCATGTACGCCATGCTGTTCGACGGCGACTTCGTGGTCTCCGACGGCCCTCGCGTGGGCGGGGAGCCGCTGCCCCTCGTGACGGGCCGCGTGAAGCTCAAGCGCGGGGTCGTGGAGTTCGACTTCGCGAACCAGTCCGAGGTCCAGAAGCGCGCCGCCACCACCCAGCCGTTGTTCTGGACGTACCGCATCAAAATGGACGCGAAGAACAACCTGCGTTGGCGAACGGCCGACGCGGAGTTGGAGTTCGACGCCGACCTCGACCTGCAGCAGACGGCCGATTCGCTCATCATCTACGGCGAGATGCACGCGCTGCGAGGGACGTACTGGTTCCTCGGTAACCGCTTCCGTCTCCTGCGTGCGGACCTGCGTTTCGACAACCAGCTCGGCGTGGATCCGGTGCTCGACATCGCCGCCGAGACCCGGCTGCCCTCGGTGCCCGGGGCCCCGATCGAGACGATCACCGCCGAGCTCGTGGGACGCTCGAGCAAGCCCGTGATCACGCTCACGAGCTCGCAGAACTCCGATCAACGGACCATCCTGCTGGCTCTCACGGTCGGCTCGATGCGTGACGAGCAGGACCGACTCTCGGTCTCGAGCCCGCTCGACAACTACGTCACGCGCCAGTTGAACGCCCAGTTGAGCGCCAACCTCTCGAGCGTGTTCCGCGGCGCCATCAGCGAATGGGAGCTGCGGCGCGACCGAGGCGGGCTGCTCACCGGCGAGGGCGGGATCGTGGTGGGCGTGGGTTCGCAGGTGACGAGCAACCTGGCGTTCCGCTATCAGCAGCGGCTCCCCATGAACGAACGCCCGATCAGCACGGGGCGCATGGACCCGGCCGACCTGTTCGAGCAGAACGTCGAGGCCGAGTACCGCGTGAACCGCTTCATCTACCTGACGAGCGGTGTCGCACGGCGGCGGGCCGGCATCACGGGTGCCGCGCCGCTCAACACCGACTACAACGTGAACCTCAAGGCCCGCTGGGAGTACTGACGGCCGGCCCGCGACGGCGGGGCGGGGTCGGTGTACCCTCGGGCGTCGCACCATCGCGGTCGTACCGGGAAGAGAGGGGTCGCAGCATGCGGATGCGCAGCTGGGGAGGCGTCCTCGCGGGGATGGCGTTGGCCCTCGCGCTCGGGGCCGGACCGGCCCACGCCCAGTACTTCGGCCAGAACAAGATCCAGTATCGCGGCCACGAGTGGCACTCCATCCGTTCGCAGCACTTCGAGGTGTTCTTCGACGCCGGGGCCGACAGCCTCGCCATGCGAACCCTCGACCTGTCCGAGAAGGCGCACGAGGCGTTCGCGGTGCGCACCGGGCACCGACTCTCGAAGCGTGTCCCGATCATCCTGTACGCGTCGCATCACGAGTTCGCGCAGACGAACGTCACGAGCGAGCTCATCGACGCCTCCACGGGTGGGTTCACCGAGGCGCTGCGCAACCGCGTCGTCGTGCCGTTCTCGGGATCCTACGAGGACTTCCGGCACGTCCTCGTGCACGAGCTCGTGCACGCGTTCCAGTTCGACATCCTCTACCACTCCTCAGGGGTGTCGCTGCTCTCCGGGCAGGGGCTGTTCGGGGTGCCGTTGTGGTTCGCCGAAGGCATGGCCGAGTACCTGTCGCTCGGCATGGAGCCCAACGCCGAGATGTACGTGCGCGACGGCACGCTCACCGGCTATCTGCCGCCGCTCGAGTGGGCGGGCGGCTATCTCGTCTACAAGATGGGGCAGAGCGCCATCCAGTACCTCGTGGACGAGTACGGTGAGGATCGGTTCCGCGAGGTCCTGCGCCGGCTGCGCCAGATGCGCAACTTCGACCGGGCGTTCACGCGCACCTACGGTATGACCCCGCAGCGCTTCGACGAGCTGTGGCGGGCGCACCTTCGCCGTAAGTACTGGCCCCGGATCGCCACGCTCGAGCATCCCGAGTCGTTCGCGCGCCGTCTCACCGACCACCGGCGCGACGAGAGCGTGATGAACTTCTGGCCGTCCATCTCGCCGCAGGGCGACCGGGTGGCCTACTTCAGCGATCGCCGCCAGTACAACGACGTCTACCTCATGTCGGCGTTCGATGGGCGGGTGCTCAAACGGGTGGTCGAGTCCGAGCGCGACCTCATGTTCGAGGCCATCCCGTTGCTGCGGACCTCGATCGCATGGTCGCCCGACGGGAACCAGCTGGCGCTCGTCGCAGGCAGTGCCGGCAAGGACCGGCTCTACGTGGTGGACGCCGATGACGGCCGCCTCGTGCGGTCGTTCGACATCCCGGCGCTCGAGCTGTCGTTCCCGGCGTGGTCCCCGGTGTCGGACTCGATCGTGGTCTCGGGGCTCTCGAACGGTCGCGCCGACCTGTATCTGATCGATGCCGGGACGTCCGAGGTCACGCGGTTGACCGATGACGCCTGGGACGAGAAGGAGCCCACGTGGTCGCCCGACGGCCGCACGCTCGCGTTCGCCTCGGACCGGCTCACGTCGGTCATCCTGCATCCCTTCCGGCAGCAGAACGGCTTCGGTCGCTACGCGCTCTACACGATGGACGTGGCCTCGCGAACCATCCGACTCGTGCTCGACACCTCGGGCGAGGACCATGCCCCGGCGTGGTCGCCCGATGGCCGCAAGCTGGCGTTCATCACCGATCACTCCGGGGCGCCGAACATCGCGCTGCTCGACCTCACGGACTCCACGGTGACGCAGCTCACGGACCTCACCGGCGGAGTCATGGCGCTGTCGTGGGCGCGCCATACCGACCGGCTCGTGTTCTCCGCCTTCGACCGGGGCGGTTACGACCTGTTCGCGATCCAGGAACCGCTGTCGTCGCCTGCCCTGTTGGCGCGCATGAAGAAGCACGTCCCGGGTGCGGTGACCACGGTCGCGAACGTGGACGACCCGCCGCCGCCGTTCCCGGATCTGCCGACCAACCGCGGTGCGCTCACGGGCACTTGGCCGGACTCCCTCACCGTGCCGGACACCTCGCGCGCCTCGCGGACGCGCGATCGCGTCCGGGTCGATCGCGGTGGGCTGCCGCCGGCGACCTTCGAGAGCGTGGCGTGGGAGGGGGGCGGTTATCCGCAGCCCATGCCGAGCGTGGGCGAGGAGCGTGACACCACCCGACAGGAGCGCGTCGCACCCACGCCGGTGTTCGAGCGGGGTGGGCCGTTCGCCTTGTCCGACTCGGTGCTCTCGCAGCGGCCGCAGCCCTACCGCTGGAGGCTCTCGTTGGAAGCCGTTCAGGTCGGGGCGATCGCGGCGAGCAGCTACGGTTTCGCGGGGTCCACGCAGCTGCTGTTCAGCGACTTCCTGGGGGACCGCAACCTCTACTTCGCGGGTGACCTGTTCTCGAACTCCCTCGAGGACGCGAACATCATCGCCATCTACAGCTACCAGCCGCGGCGTCTCGACTGGAGCCTGGGCGCGTTCCACTACAAGAACTATTACCAGTCGCGTGTCACCACGTTGGGGCAGCCGCTGTCGGGCCTGAACCTGTTCTCGGAGCGGTCCTTCGGCGTGCTCGCCGGCGTGAGCTACCCGTTCGACCGGTTCCGTCGCTTCGAGACCCAGTTCACCCAGATGTTCGTGGACCAGGACTTCTTCCGTGAGCTGCCGAACGGCGACATCGTGCGCGTGCGCAGCGACTACCGCACCGTGACCTCGCCCTCGCTTTCGCTGGTCGGGGACAATGCGCTGTTCGGCGAGTTCGGCCCCGTGAACGGTGGACGCTGGAACCTCACGTACAGCCCCGCGTTCAACGTGTTCCCCAAGAGTCTCGAGTACCACACCCTGTCGTTCGACCGTCGTCGCTACATCAACCTGTCCCGCGGCTACTCCATCGGCATCCGCACGCTGGCAGGCGTGAGCAGCGGGCGAGACCCGCAGGCGTTCCAGGTGGGTGGGTTCTCCACCCTGCGCGGCTACCCGGACTTCGACATCGTCGGAACCCGACTGCTGCTCACGAACGTCGAGTTCCGCTTCCCGTTCGTGGACCAGCTCGGCATCGTGGGGCCGTTGCCGCTCGGGAGTCTGCGGTTGAAGGGCGTGCTGTTCGCCGACCTCGGAACGGTCTGGAACGAGGGGACGTCGCCGAGGTTCTGGTGGATCAAGAACGGTCGCCGGCTCAAGGACCCGTACTTCTCGTTCGGGACCGGTATCCGCTCGTGGTTGCTGGGGCTGCCCATGAAGCTCGACGTGGCGTGGGCCTCGGACTTGCAGGACACGCGCAAGCCGCGCTGGCATTTCTCCATCGGTCCCGAGTTCTGAGGAGCGCATCCTGTCCGGATCCCCCCGTTCGACCTCGCGTCCCGCCCCGACCTATCGGCTCGACCCGTCCGAGGTCGCGGGCTTCCACACCCCCGAGTGGGTGAAGCACGCGGTCTGGTACCAGATCATGGTGGACCGCTTCCGTCGCAGTGCCGACGCGCCGGTGCGCGAGCATCTGCGCGACTGGCGCACCGACTGGTACGAACCGAGCCCGTGGGAGGGACGCGACGGGCGCTCCATGTACGGGGGCTGGATCTGGGAGCGCAAGTGCGGCGGGGACCTGCGCGGTCTGCGTGAGGCGTTCCCTTATCTCAAGGACCTCGGCGTCAACGCGCTCTATCTGCTGCCGGTCTTCCAGGCCCAGAGCCCGCACAAGTACGACGCCACCAACTACCTGCACATCGACGAGCACTACGGTGCCGGGGCGCCCTATCTCTCGAGCGAGGCCGCCGAGGACCTGCTCGATCCCGCGACGTGGCGGTTCGACCCCAACGACCGGTTGTTCCTCGAGGTGCTGCGCGACGCCAAGCGCGCGGGGTT
>JBEGJG010000061.1:0-9784 GCA_041184705.1 Candidatus Eiseniibacteriota bacterium | reverse complement strand
GCGGTCGCGTGGCGCTCCAGCACCTCGCGGAACACCGCGATCGCACGTTCGACGCCGGCGTCGTCCACGTCGAGGTGGGCGATCGCGCGCACGCGGCGCGGGCCGAACGGGACCACGCGCACCCCGTGCTCGGCGAGCAGCGGCACGAGCGTCGCGGCGTCGGGGGCCCCGGGGCCGAGGTCGGTGAGGACGATGTTGGTGTCGGGCGGGATCACGGTGACGCCCGGGGCCTGCGCGAAGCCCTCGGCCAGTCGGCGCGCGCGGGCGTGGTCGTCGGCGAGGCGCGCGACGTGGTGGTCGAGCGCGTGCAGTGCGGCGGCGGCGAGCACACCGGCCTGACGCATGCCACCGCCCCAGCGCTTGCGCACACGGCGGGCCGCACGCATGTGCTCGGCCGAGCCCACCAGGATGGAGCCCACGGGGGCGCCGAGCCCCTTCGAGAAGCACATCATGGCGGTGTCGGCGGTCGCGACCCAGTCGGCGATCGGCACGCCGGTGGCCACGTGCGCGTTCCACAACCGGGCGCCGTCGAGGTGAACGCGCACCCCGCGCTCGCGGGCGACCGCGGCCAGCGCGCGCAGGCGTTCGAGCGGCACGATCGCGCCACCGGCACGGTTGTGCGTGTTCTCGGTGCACACCAGCGTCACGCGCGCCACGTGGTCGTCGGGGCCGCGCAGCACGCCGAGCAACTGCTCGACGGACAGGGCGCCGCGTTCGCCCGCCACGGGATGCGCGAGCACGCCCGAGTTCGCGGCGATGCCGCCCTGCTCGTAGTAATAGATGTGCGAGGTGGTCTCGAGCAGCACCTCGTCGGCGGGGCTCGTGAGCACGTTCACCGCCAACTGGTTCGCCATCGTGCCGCTCGGCACGTAGAGCGCAGCCTCCTTGCCGGCCAGCGCGGCCACACGCGACTCGAGTTCCAGCACGGTCGGGTCGTCCCCGAACACGTCGTCGCCCACCACCGCTTCAGCGATCGCGCGCCGCATCGCGGGCGTGGGACGGGTGACGGTGTCGCTGCGCAGGTCCACGATCGGGGCGGTCATCGGCGGGAGCTCTCCAGGCGGTCGGGTTCGGGTGCGGACAGCGGCCCCGCGCGTGGGGCCGGGCGCGGGGCCGGGATGGCGCAGGATAGGGCATCGGGGGCGCGCACCGCATGCCCGGGTCAACCCTGCACGGTGGCTCGTCCGGTCTTGCACGACCGTGACAACTCGCGCGCCCCTCCCGCGTCGAATACCTTGGACCGGCCGCGCCCGCGGACCGTCCACCCGGGCAGGCCCGGTGTCCCGAGGAGACTCCCCCCATGTTCGGATTCGGCTTCGACCCCACCATGATCCTGCTGCTGCCCGCCATGGGCTTCGCCCTGTGGGCGCAGCACAAGGTCAAGTCCACCTTCGAGCGTTATTCGCAGGTGCCCGCCGCGCGACGCCGCAGCGGTCGCGACGTGGCGCTCGACATCATGGCGCGCAACGGCGTCACCGGCGTGCAGGTCGAGCCGGTCGCCGGCGTGCTCTCCGACCACTACGATCCGGGCGCGCGCAAGGTCCGCCTCTCGGAGCCGAACTTCGCGGGCGGCTCGGTCGCGGCGGTCGCGGTCGCGGCCCACGAGGTCGGCCACGTGCTGCAGCACCACGAGGGCTATCTCGCGCTGCGTCTGCGCGCGGGTCTCGCCCCGGTCGTGGGCTTCACCAGCATGGCCGCGATGCCGCTGTTCTTCATCGGCCTCTTCTTCATGAAGGGCATGCCCATGGGCACGTGGCTCATGGACCTCGGCATCCTGTTCTTCACCGGTGCGGTGCTGTTCCACGTCGTCACGCTGCCGGTCGAGTTCGACGCCTCGAAGCGCGCCCTCGCGCAGCTCACCGAGACCAACGCGCTCATGCCCGAAGAGGTCGTGGGCGCCAAGAAGGTGCTCGACGCGGCGGCGCTCACCTACGTGGCCGCGGCGGCCATGGCGGCACTGCAGCTCGTCCGTCTCCTCATCCTGCGCAACGATCGGCGCTGATGGCGCGCGCCCCGCGCACGACGACGCGACCCGCGGCGGGAGGCCCTCCTCCCGCCGTTTCGCGTGTCGAACCTGCGGCCCGCGCGCTCACGATCGCACTGGCGGTGTTCGTCGCGCTGCGTGCCGCGGTCGCCATGGTGCCGGGCCGCGCGTTCTGGGGACACGATCTGGCGCGCGACCTCTCTCCCGCCTCGCTCGCGTCGGGCACGATCGCGACCGTGGCGGCGTTCGGGTTCGGTGCGGCGTGGGCACGACGCGCTCCGCGTGGAGCGGGCGCGCTCGCGATCCTCGGTGCGCTCGCGCTGGTGGCGTTCCTGTGGATGCACCCCGACCGCGCGCTCGTGACCGGCGACACCAGTCTGCGCCACTCCGCGTTCGCCACCACCGATCACCCCGAGCGCTTCGCCGAGCAGGCCATGCGCGGCGACCTCGTGCTGCACCACACGCTGCCGCGCGCCGTCGCGCAAGCCACGGGACTGGGGATCGAGACCGTGTACCGCCTGCAGGGTGCGCTCGCGGTCGTGCTGGCGATGCTCGCGTCATGGGCACTGGCACGCGCGCTCGCGGTGCGCGGTGCGGCGGCGGTGGCCGTGCTGGCCCTGCCGATCGCCACCGGTGCGCTGGCGCTGCTCAACGGTTACGGCAAGGCCACGGTCGAGGTGTGCGTGCTCACGCTCGCGGTCGGTGTGGGCCTGGCGCGCACGCTCGCCGGCGCGGGTGCGGCCGCGGGGGGCGCCCTGCTCGCGGGCCTCGCGGTGGCGATCGCACTGCTGCTGCATCGCTCGGCGATCGCCCTGCTGCCCGCCTGGGCGATCGGCACGGTGCTGGCGTGGCGTGTACGCGCGACGTGGACGAACCGCCAGCGCATGTGGGCGACGCTCGGCACGGTCGCACCGGTGCTCGCGCTGGTCGTGGTGGGACCGCGGCTGGCGCAGGTGGTGACGGGCTTCGACGCCTCGCATCATCTCGGGGGTGACGCGCGTGCGGCACTCGCGGGCGCGCTCTCGGGCGCGCGCACGGCCGACGCGCTCAACGCGCTCGGGTTGCTGTTCCCGGCCGCTCCGCTGCTGCTCGTCGCACTCGCGCTCGCACCGCGTCCGTCGGGTCGCGCCGCACTCGCGTGGGGCGCGTTCGCGCTGCCGCCGCTCGCGCTGCTGTGGCTCACCGTGCCGCAGCACGGGCTGCCACGCGACTGGGACGTGTACGCGTTCGCGGGCGTGGCGTTATCGGTGGTGACCGCGGCGGCCGTGGCGCGCGTGTTCGCGCACCACCCGCGCGCCACATCCGCCGCGCTGCCGCTCGCGGTCGTCGCGCTGGTGCCCGCACTGCAGTGGGCCGCGCTGCAGGCCGACGCCGAGCGCGCGTGGACGCGCACCGAGTCCGTGCTCGTGGGTCCGCCCGAGCGCGCCGCGTTCGAGCGTGCGCGCGGCTTCGACACGATCGGCATGCTGTGCATGGGGCGCGGGCTCCACGAGCGGGCACAGCGCATGTTCGAGCGCGCGGCGGAGGCCGCGCCCAACCCGAGCACGTTCGTGCGCATCGGCATGACCGAGACGTTGCTCGGCCGGCCGACCGAGGCGATGACGCACTACCGACGCGCGGCCACGCTGGACCCGCGACTGCCCACCGCGTGGCGCGGCCTCGCGGCAGCGGCCAGTGCGACCGGCGACCGCGCCACGATGGTCGAGGCCGTCACGCGGCTCGCGGATCTGGTGCCCGACGACCCCACGATCGCCGATGCGCGCGCGTGGCTCGCGGCCGACTCGGTGCGACGCGCATCCCGGTGAGAACGCGGACGCGGCCGAACCCGTCGGGTCCGGCCGCGTCGAGACGTCGTGGTGAGCGCGCGGTGCTACTGCTGCGACACCATGTCCTTGAGTTCCTTCGAGACCTTGAACACCGGCACGCGGCGCGGCGGCACGGGCACGGCCTCGCCGGTGCGCGGGTTGCGCGCGATACGCGACTTGCGATCCTTGACCCGGAACGTGCCGAAGCCACGGATCTCGATGTGGTGACCTTCCGAGAGCGCCTTCGCGACGGCGTTCAAGAAGCAGTCGACCGTTTCGGCGACGTCCTTCTTGGTGAGCCCCGTGCGCTCCGAGATCTGGTCCACGATGTCGGCCTTGGTCATCACATCCTCCCTGGGGACATCCCGCCCGGTACGGCCGCGGACGATCGGCGCGTCGGGATGAGGGACGGGCGGTAGGCTACCCAGACCCCCGTCGCCGTGTCAACCGTATCATGCACAAGGGGTTACTTCGTTCCGGGCCCACCGGGAGCGGGCGCGGTGGAACCACCGCCCGCCAGCGCCCGCCGCCGCCCGTCCTCGATGGGGGCCCGGTCACCCGCCTCGAGCAGCCTCGTCAGGGTGGGTTTGCCGGCCGCGACCTCGGCCAGCCATTCCCGGGCGAACGCCCCGGACCGGATCTCGGCCAGCATGGCCCGCATCTCGTCCCGCGACCGCTCGTTGATCACGCGCGGGCCCCGGGTGAGGTCGCCGTACAGGGCGGTGCCCGAGATCCCCCGGCGCAACCCGGCCACCCCGCGGGCGTGCAGCAGGTCGGCCAGGAACTTCAACTGGTGCACGCACTCCAGGTACGCGACCTCGGGGGAGTAGCCCTCGTCCACCAGCGTCTCGTAGGCGGCCGAGACGAGCGCGTTCATGCCGCCGCACAGCACGCTCTGCTCGCCGAACAGGTCCACCTCGGTCTCCTCACGCACCGTGGTGCGGAACACCGTGGCGCGGCGACAACCGAGCGCGGTCGCATAGTGCTCGGCCAGCGCCCATGCATCGTGGGCGCCCGCCTGATGCACGGCGAGATAGGCCGGCAGCCCCTCGCCCTGCTCGTAGCGCTCGCGCAGCAGACGGCCCGGGCCGGTGGGCGAGACCAGGAACACGCTGGTGGTGGGTGCGAACGCGAGGTCGCCGTAGAGCAGGTTGAAACCGTGCGCGAACACCACGCCGCGCAACCCGGTCGCGGCGCCAGCCAAGCCCGGCCAGACCTGCGGCACGACCTCGTCGGGCAGCAGCATCGCGAGCGTGTCGGCCCCGGCCAACGCCTCGAGCGGAGCGGCGACCTCGAACCCGTGCGCACGCGCGCGCGCCTCGGCCTCGCGTCCGGGCCGCGCGGCCACGCGCACGTGCTCACCGGCGTCGCGCAGGTTGCGCGCGTGCGCCTCGCCCTGATTGCCGTAGCCCAGCACCACCACGGTGCCGAGCGGCGATCGCTCGCTCATGCCCTCTCCTTCCCCGCACCCGCGTGCGGTGCGCCCCGGATGCGACTCGGCCCCCCGCGGTTCGGGCGCGGGGGGCCGCTTCGGCTCCGGGACGGTCCCCGGGTCACTTCTTGGGAGCCGCTCCCGCCGCACCCCAATCCGACTTCTTCACGAGCAGACCCGTCGCGAGCTCGAAGGCGTACGACTGCTTCTTCGCCGGGTACATCCAGGTCTGCAGCTTCTTGCCCTCGCTCTCCCACTCGTACACGACCTCGGGAGCGCCCATCGAGGACAGCGTGTTGGCGGCCCCCGAACCCGGCTTGGCCGCCGACTGCGCGGCCGCGGCGGCGTCGCCCGCGGTGCGCCCGTTGTTCATGGCCATGTACACCATGAGCATCTGGGTCGCGCGGTCGTTGTCGCCGGACTTCGAGTACACCGCGCCGAGCTGGCGGAAGTAGGTCTTGTTGTCGGGCTTCAGGTTGACCGCACGCGACAGCACCTGCACGGCCTCGACGAACTTCTGGCGGTCGGACAGCGTGGAGCCGAGGCTCGAGAGCGCCTCGGGATCGTCGGGCGTCTGCGCCAGCACCGCGCGCCACGCGCCCTCGGCCGACTCGAGCTCGCCGGCGTACTGGTACGAGAGCGCGGCGTTGAAGCCGAGGTCCGCGCCCGAGGGCTTGAGCTTGAACGCCTGCGCGTACGCGTCGCCGGCGGCCTTGAAGTCGGCGCGCTTGGCGGCGTCCTGCTTGTTCTGCGCCAGGTTGAACAGCGCGCTGCCGAGCCCCATGGCGTGGTCGGCGTTGGTGGGCTCGAGCTTCATGAGCTCGCGGTAGTAGGCGATCGCCTCGTCGTACTTCTTGGCGTCGAGCAACGCCCCGGCCTTGTTGGAGCGCACGGCCTTCAGCGCATCGGCGAGCCCGGCCACCTCGGGGTCGGACGCGGCCTCGACCTGCCCGTTGCGCAGCACGGCCTCGGCCTCGTCGTACTTGCCCATGAACGCGTAGCAGGTCGCGAGGTTGCGGATCGTGGTCGCGTGCGTGGGCTTGAGCAGCTTGGCGCGCGTGAGCGCATCCACGGCCGCGTCGTACAGCTTGGCGGCCTCCTCCTGCAGCGGCTTCTCGTCCTCGCTGGGCGTCTTGGTGAACTCGGGGTAGACGCCCTGCGCGTCACCGATGCGCTTGATGCCCTCGTTGAAGGCGCGCGCCCAGTACGACTCGCGGTTCGTGTTCACCCACTCGAGCTTCTTCTTGTCGCCCTTCGCGCTCAGGCCGTCGATCGCGCGCTGGAACGCCGCACCGGCCGGGCCGGCGCTGTCCACCTCGGCGTACGCCCAGCCCAGATAGCCCATGGCCTCGAGGTCGGCGGGGTCCTCGTTCGCGCACATCTCGAGCTGGACCACGGCCTTGTTGATCTGGCGCAGATAGTCCTCGGTGTTGCCGCGATCCTTGTCCTTGAGCGACTGGACCACGTACTGGATGCCACCCGCGCAGTGCGGGTTGCGCGCGGACGCGACACCGGCGGCCAGCAGCAGGGCCGCCGCACAACCGAGGGCGACGAACGGACGCTTGTTCACAGGGACTCCTCCTTAGACGAGGCGGTTGCCGTTCACCACGAGGCCGAACGTGGCCCCGAGGTGCTTGGCCGCCTTGCGCGACGCCAGCATGCGCGTCATGAAGATCTCGAAGTACTCCATCATGTGCGAGGTCGCCGGATCGAGCGTGAGCTCGAGCGTGATGTGCTTCTGGTCCTCGTCCACGTTGAGGAAGCTCTTCTCGACCGCGTAGTTCACGCGATCGTGGATGTCGAACTTGATCGTGTCGGGGTTGCGCACGCGGGTGCGGTGCACGTCCGACTTGTCGGCCAGGATGAGCGCCGCCGCGACGTCGTTGACCGGATCGCCGTCGTTCTCGTGGTGGTTGCCGATCGCCGCGATGACGGTGAGCATCTCCTCGTCGGACATGCCGAAGTCCTTGAGCAGCTGCATGGCCATGACCGCACCGGTCTGGGCGTGGCTCTCGCGGTTCACCGCGTTGCCGATGTCGTGCAGCATGCCGGCGATCCCGGCCAGCTCGCACATGCGCTGGGGGCGCCCCATGCGCTGGAGCACGTTGTAGGCGATGCGCGAGACCAGCGTGACGTGACGCTCGCCGTGTTCCGTGTACCCGATCTGCTCGAGCGACGCGTCCGCCATGCGGATGTGCAGCCGCACCCGGGGATGCTCCCGGATGAAGTCGAGCGTCACGGGTGACGGGGTACCGCCGGGGGCGGCGCCCTCGGCGTGGCGGGTCGGGGATGGGCTCATGAAGGGGACCCTTTGCGGGAAGGATGCCAACGCGCCCCCGTGTCCGGGGGGCGAGGACCACGTCGGACACTAGGCGCGCAAGTCGAAGAGCGTCAAGACGGAAGCCCCTCCGAGGCGAGCCCTCACAAGGACCTTACGCCCGCTGCGGGTGCGGCATTCCCGCACCCCCCGTCCTCGTGTCGCCACAGCCCCGACGGGGCGCGCGGGGCACCCGGCCGAGGGGCGGTGCCCCGAGGCCTCGCTACAGCACCTCGATCGGGTCCACGTCGGCGACCACGCGCACGCGGCGCCGTCCGGGCTGGTCGGCCCACACCAGGGCGGCAGCGGCGAGCTCGCGCAGCACCGTGCCGTTGCCGCCCTTGAGCAGCACGTGCCAGCGGTGACGGCCGCGCAGGCGCGCGAGCGGTTGCGGGGCGGGACCGAGCACCGACACCTCGCGCTCGCCCGCGCGCTCGCGCACCAGCGTGGCCAGCGCACCCGCGACCTCCTCGACCTCGGCGGCCTCGGGACCGTCCACGAGCAGCGTGACGAGGCGCGTGAACGGCGGGTACTCCGCCTCGCGCCGCTCGGCCAGCTCCTGCTTGCGGAACTCGCGCTCGCCGGCGGCGGGTTCGACCGCCGCGACGGCGGCCACCGCGGGATGCTCGGGGGTGCAGGTCTGCACCATCACCTCGCCCGCCACGCGACCGCGACCGGCGCGCCCCGCCACCTGCACGAGCAACTGGAACGTGCGCTCGGCGGCCCGGAAGTCGGGCAGGTGCAGCGCCACGTCGGCGTCGAGCACGCCCACCAGCGTCACGCGCGGGAAGTCGAGCCCCTTCGCGATCATCTGCGTGCCCAGCAGGATGTCGCCGTCGCCGCGCGCGAATCTCGCGAGCGTGGCGCCGGGACCGTCCTTGGCGCGCGCCACGTCGAGGTCGAGTCGCAGCACGCGCGCGTCGGGGAAGACCGCGGCCAACTCGCGCTCGGCCCGCTGCGTGCCCGCGCCCGCGTAACGCAGCAGCGGCAGCTGGCACTTCGGGCACACGTCGGGCGCGCTCTCGCGATGGTCGCAGTAGTGACAGCGCAGCCCGCGCGGCGTGGCGTGGAACGTGAGCGAGATGTCGCAGCTCGGGCACTCGGGGGTGTGACCGCAGCCGCGGCACTGCACGTGGTGCGAGTGCCCGCGGCGGTTGAGCCACAGCAGCACCTGCTCGCGGCGCTCGAGCCGCTCGGCGATCGCGGCGCGCAGCGGCAGCGAGATCACGCCCGGACCGCTGCCGTCGCGGCGCAGGTCCACGATGCGCACGGTCGGCATGGGACGGCGATCGATGCGGTGCGGCAACGCCAGCCGCCGGTAGCGGCCGCGTGCGGCGTTGGCCAGCGACTCCAGACTCGGCGTGGCCGAACCCAGCAGCACCGGGATGCCGAGCATCTGCGCGCGACGCACGGCCACGTCGCGGCCGTGGTAACGCAACTGCTCGCTCTGCTTGTACGCGGGCTCGTGCTCCTCGTCCACCACCACCAGCTTGAGCGCGGGCAGCGGCGCGAACACCGCCGAGCGCGCACCCACCACCACGTCGAGCGCACCGCGGCGGGCCAGCTCCCAGTGCTTGCGGCGCGTGCCCACGGGCAGGTAGCTGTGCAACTCGGCGACCCGGCCCCCGAAACGCTTGCGGAACACCTCGACGACCTGCGACGCGAGCGCGACCTCGGGCACGAGCACGAGCGTCTGCCCGCCGGCCTCGCGCGCGGCGCGCGCGGCACGCAGGTAGACCTCGGTCTTGCCGCTCGCGGTGACACCATGCAGCAGGAAGGGCTGGAAGCCGCCCTCGGCCACGGCGGCGTCGATCGCGGTCACCGCCTCGCGCTGCGCGGGCGTGAGCGTGACGCGCTCGGGGATGGGCATGCGCAGCACGGCGTCCTCGAGCGCGTGGCGACGCGCGTGCGAGCGCGCGAGCCCGTCGTTGCCGCCGGGCAGGGCGGCCGCCACCACCTCGCCGGGCGGTGCGAGGTAGTAGTCCGCGACCCAGCGCGTGAGCTCGAGCAGGTGCGGGCCCAGCACGGGCGGCCCGGTCACCTTGCCGAGGTCGCTCACCTTCTCGAGCGGTGTGCTCGCGATGCGCTCGACCAGCACCCCACGCGCCGTGCGACCACGGAACGGCACCTCGACCGGCGCGCCCGGCAGGGCGGCCGCCTCGAGCGACTCCGGGACACGGTAGGTGAAGAGCTGCCGAACGGGCACGGGCAGCGCGACGAGTGCGAAGGACATGACGGGCTCGGGG
>JBEGJG010000060.1:0-12806 GCA_041184705.1 Candidatus Eiseniibacteriota bacterium | reverse complement strand
CTCGGTGCCCGAGTTGCAGAAGAAGGCGCGATCGAACCCCGTGGCGGCGGTGAGCTCGCGCGCCAGCTCGATCCCGGGCTCGTGCGCGTACAGGTTGGACGTGTGCCCGAGGCGCGTGAGCTGCGCGGCGACCGTTTCGGCCAGCCCGTGCGGGGCGTGACCGAACGCGTTCACCGCGATGCCGCAGGTGAAGTCGAGATAGTCGCGACCGTTCGCGTCACGCACGTGCGCGCCCTGCCCCTCGGTGAGCTCCAGGCGCGGCAGCGGGTACACCGGCGCGAACAGCCCGACCTCGGACTGGGCGAGCGCGGCGGGCGCCGTCGCGGGCGTGGTGGCGGACTCAGGCATGGCTCTCCTCCGGGAGCGTTCGGGCCTCGGGTGAGGCGAGGAACGTGGTGGCGGTGCCCGTGCCGGCGAGCACGGCGGTCAGCGTGTCGGGGCCCTGCCACGCGCACAGGTGCACGCGGCCCACGCCCGCGGCCAGCGCGGTCGCAACCGCGCGCAGCTTGGGACGCATGCCGCCCACCACCTCGGGATGCTCGAGCAGCGCGGGCAGTTCGGCGGCGGTCACGCGCGGGACGATCGCGTCGCCCAGACGCAGGCCGGGCGTGTCCGACAGCAGCACGAGGTCGCGCGCGGGCAGCGCGGCGGCGATCGCGGCGGCGGCGTCGTCGGCGTTGAGGTTGAGCAGATGGCCCTCGCCGTCGTCGCCGAGCGAGGCGAGCACGGGCACGCGGCCCTCGGCGAGCAGGGTGACGAGCAGCGACGGATCGGCGGACTCGACCTCGCCCACCTCGCCGAGCACGGCCGAGCGGGCGTGGCGGCGTGCGCGCACGAGCCCGCCGTCGAGCACCGACAGGCCCACGGCGTCGGCCCCGCGGGCGCGCAGTGCTGCGACGAGACGCTTGTTGGCGAGTCCGGCGAGCACCGCGGCGGCGATCTCGAGCGTGGCCGGATCGGTCACGCGCAGACCGTCGGCGAAGCGGGCCTCGATCCCGGCGCGTGCGCACCACGCCGTGACCTCGGCTCCGCCGCCGTGCAGGACGAGCGTGGCGCGGGACGGGCCGTCGGCGGAGCCGACGTGACGAAGCGCAGCGGCACACTCCTGGAGCGCTCCCGGCGCTTCCAGGGCGCGACCGCCCAGCTTCACGACCAGCGCCTCCGTGGCGAGGCCACGGTGCGGCGAGGTCGCTGCCCGATCCCGCGCTTGGACGCCTCCCGTCGCCGGCGTCACGCGCCGGCCGGTTCGGTCGGTCGTCCGCTCGTCGGGGTCCGCGGGCGGCATGGAGCCACGGCGGACCGACGATGCGTCGAGGGCTTGAGGATGTTCCGGTGAGGCGCCGGGTCGCGGGTGGTCGTCCAACCCGCTCACCAGGGTGTTCCGTGCAGGGGGAGGCCCCAGGCCTCCGGCCACCCGAGCACGAGGTTGAGGTTCTGCACCGCCTGACCGGCGGCACCCTTCACGAGGTTGTCGATGGCCGCGGTGGCGAGCAGCGTGCGGCCGCCGTGCACCGTGGTCACCGCCACGTCGCAACGGTTCGAGCCCTTCACGAGTCGCGTCTCGGGCCACACGCCGGAGTCGAACACGCGCACGAACGTCTCGTTCGCGAACCGCTCGGCGTACGCGGCGTGCGCGGCCTCGGGCGTGATGGTGCGGTCGAGCGGCGCGATCGCGGTGAGCAGGATGCCGCGCGACATGGGCGCGAGCTGCGGCGCGAATGCGACCGGCACCGGACCGCCCGCGAGGCGTCCGAAGTTGCGCGCCATCTCGGGCACGTGCTGGTGCACCTCACCGACCTTGTAGAAGCCGGCGCCGCCGTCGAGTTCGGTGAACGAGGTGCGCAGCGAGGCCGCGCGACCGGCTCCCGACACGCCCGAGAGCGCGGTCACCGTGACCGGACCCGCGAGCCAGCCAGCCTCGAGGGCTGGCAGCAGCGAGAGCGTGGCCGCGGTCGGGTAGCAGCCGGGGTTGGCGATGCGCGTGGCGCCCGCGAGCGAGTCGCGGAACGCCTCGGGCAGGCCGTAGACGAAACCCTCGGCGCCGTCGCGGAAATCGCTCGAGAGGTCCACGATCGTGGCCGTCTCGGCGAGCGACGGATGCTGCGCGAGCAACTGGCGGAACGCGCCGTGCGGCAGGCACGAGACGAGCGTGTCGAACACGCCCTCGGCGAGCAGGCCGGGGAGCGCATCGGGCGCCACGGGGCCCGGCAGGTGCATGGCGCGCGCATCGGCGCCCGGCAGCAGCTCACTCGCCGGGCGGCCGGCGAACTCGCGCGAGACGAGCGCGGTCACCGATAGGCCGGGGTGCGCGAGCGACAGGCGCACGAACTCCTGACCCGAGTAGCCCGAGGCCCCGAGCACCGCGACGCGGGCCGTGCGGCCCGGTGCGCCGTTGCGACCCGAGGCGGCCGCGGTGATGGGCGTGATCGTGGGCGCGCTCAATGCTCGGCCCCGACCGGGTTCTTGAGGCTCTCGAGGTCCTTGCGGAAACGCTTCGCGGCCATGGCGTCCTCCAGGATGCACAACACCGTGTCGTCGCCGGCGACCGTGCCCACGAGGGCGCGGAAACCGGTGAGGTCGATGGCCCGGGCCACGGCGCTGGCGTGTCCGGGGGGCGTCTTCACCACGGCGAGGTTCTGAGCGACGCGCACCTCGTTGACGAAGATCTTCAGGTCGAGCCGTTGTCGGCCGCGGTCGAGGGCCTCGGTGGCCGGCGTGGGCAGTTCGTACCAGCTGTGCCCGTCCGGCCCCGAACGCTTGGCCACTCCGAGGCTGCGCAGGTCACGCGAGAGCGTGGCCTGCGTGGCCTCGATCCCGGCGCGCGAGAGCGCGCCCGCCAACTCCTCCTGACTGGAGAAGCGGCGGCCCGAGAGCAGCCGGGCGATGTGGGTGAGGCGATCGGTGCGGGACATTCGGCTTTCCGAGGGATGCGGGATGGGCGATGCGGTGACGGTTGGAGGGATGCGGGATGGGCGATGCGGTGACGGTTGGAGCGGTGACCGGCGGAGCGGTGGCGGGCCGCGCGGGGCGCGGCGGCGACCGGGGTCCTCGCGCGCTGCATAACTATGCGAGGGCGCGTATAAATACACCATCCACGCGGGGGCGCAAGCCAATTGTGACCCCCGCGGAAAAAAATCCGGGCCCGGCGTGTCGGCCGCCGGGCCCGGAACCGTTCAGGAGTCGTGAAGCGCGGGCGGATGCCCGCGCGGATCGCGTCAGCGCAGCACGGCCACCTTGAGGCTGCGCACCTCGCCGCCGTGCGTGAGGCGGACCAGGTAGAGGCCCGGCGCCACCGTGCGGCCGTCGAGCAGCGTGACGCGGTGGCGGCCCGCACCGAGCCCGCCCAGGTCGGTGCCCGCGACACGACGGCCCGCGAGGTCCACCAGCTCGAGCATGCCGCCGCTCGTGGCGGTGGGCAACGCGAGCGAGACCGCGAGGTCGCGACGCGCCGGGTTGGGCCACGCGCCGAGCAGCGCCAGACGCGGCGGGCCGTCGTCCACTCCGAGCACCGCGGGATCCATCACGGTGAGGTTCGCGTCACTGCCGTCGGCGTACTGCGCAGCGTGGCTGTCCACGACGCGGAACCGGACCGTGCTCGACATGGGCAGCGTCACCGAGTACGCGTACGACGTGCCGGTGAGGCCACGCGCGAGGGTGCGCCAGTTGACGCCACCGTCGTCGGAACGCTGCAGGTCCACCTTCAGGATGCCCGCGCCGCGCGTCCACGTGATGACCTGCTCGGTGCTGTCGTTCCACACCTCGCCGCCGTTCGGCGACACGAGCTGCAGGGTACGCGACAGCGACGACGGGCAGCCGGCGAGCTGACGCGTGGTGCTCTGCGACAGGCGGTTGCACGCCAGCAGGTCGGGGGCGCCGTCCTCGTTGAAGTCGCCCGCCGCGATGGCCGCCGGGTTGGTGCCGCCGGTGGCGAACGTCTGTGCGGACTCGAACGCGCCGCCGCCCGAGTTGAGCAGCACCGAGGTGACGTTGCTCGTGCTGTTGTTGGCGATCGCGATGTCGGGTAGACCGTTCTGGTCCCAGTCGCCGACGACCGGCGTGTTGGGGCCGCTGCCGGCGGTGACGTTGATCGCGGTGGCGAACGTGCCGTTGGGCACCCCGCCCGTGTCGTTACCGAGCAGCACGCTCACCGTGTTGCTGCCGGTGTTGGCGACCGCGAGGTCGGTGATGCCGTCGGCGTCGAAGTCGCCCGTGGCCATGTGGTACGGCGTGGACCCCACGACGTACGCGGTGGCCCCGAGCGTGAACGTGCCGTCGCCGCGCCCGCTGGTGCCGTTGCCGAACAGCATGCGCACCGCGCTGCCGGTGACCGCGAGGTCGGTGATGCCGTCCCCGTTCCAGTCGTGGGCGAGCAGACCGCGCGACGTCGAGATGGTGCTCACGACGACCGGCGCGGCGAACGTGCCGTTGGGCACGCCACCCGTGCCGAGGCCGCGCAGGATGCTGACCGAGCTCGCACCTCCCGCGACCGCGAGGTCGGCGATACCGTCCTCGTCGAAGTCGGCGACCTCGATGGCGGTGGGCGCGAACCCGAACGTCGCGAGGGCCGTGGGTGCGGCGAACGTGCCGTTGCCGACGCCCCCGGTGCCGTTGCCGAGGTGGAGCTGCAGGGACAGGTCCGCCTGGGCGCCGACGATCGCATCGAGGATGCCGTCGCCGTTCACGTCGTGCAGCGCGAGGCACGCCGGCGAGCCGCCGGTCGCGACGTTGGCGGGGGCGGCGAAGGAGCCGTTGCCCACCCCGGCGCTACCCTGCCCGATCAGCGTGACGAGATTGCCGCCGCCGGTCGTGACGAGCACCACGTCGGTGATGCCGTCCTCGTTCACGTCGGCCGCGGTCGCCGCGGTGGGCTGCGATCCCACGGTGACGGGCGCGGCGGAGCCGAACGCGCACACGGTCACCTTGAGCTCACCGCTGGTGGCCGACGAGTCGGCGCTGCGCACCGCGCGCATGCGGTAGTAGTAGGTGCCGAGCCCCGGCGAGTCGTAGAACAACCCGGTCGTGCTGCCGAGGTAGGCGGCGTTGAGGTTGAGCGGCAGACGGCTGCGATAGACGCTGTAGCGCTGGATGCCCGAGCCACCGCCCGAGATCCACGACAGCCGCACGCCGGTGGCGATGTTCGTGGCGACGGGGTTGCGCGGGGGGGCGACGGTGCCGCCGAGGCCCTGGATGGCGCCGCAGCTCGCCATGACGGAACGCATGCGCGAGACGCCGACCGGGTGGAAGTCCAAACGGACGCCGTTCGCCGTGCCACCCGTGAGGTGGCAGTAGCTCATGATGGTGCCCTTGTCGGGCGGCACGCGGTTGCTGTACGTGGCGCAACCGCCCTCGGCGGCCACGCACGAATCGAGCGTGCCCGTCCAGCGGCCCTCGGCCTGCCAGGTGCAGCTGTGCGTGTGCGGCGAACCCATGTTGTGGCCGAACTCGTGCGACACCACGACCACGTCCCACGTGGTGGTGGTGGTGGGGTACGTGTACGCGGCGTCGATCGCGCTGACGGCGTAGCTGTTGCTGCAGACGGCGTCGAGGTAAGCGATGCCACCGCCGAGCGACCGGCCCGAGATGAGGTGCTTCATCTGCACGTTCACCGTGGACGCCATGTTGTTCACCCAGTACGTGCGGAACTCGGTGAGCTGCGACGAGGTGTTCACCGACGTGTAGGGGTCGGTGACCGTCCACAGGTTGATGTAGTTGTAGACGAGGGTCGCCTCGAGGTCGCGCTCGTAGATGAGGTTCACCGTGCCGAGCAGCGTCATGATGTAGGCGGTCGCGGCGGTGACGTTGCCCGAGAACTTGTTGACCACGATCTCCTGGTCGCAGTCGATCGCGACCGTGAAGTTCATGCGCGTGGCGTTGAGCTGGGTCTCGTCGGGCGCCAGCGTCATGCCCTGCTCGAGACCGTCCAGCCCGCGCGGCCGCAGGCCGTACTCGGACTCGTTGTCGGCGTTGATGCCGCACTCCCAGCGCGAGGCGGCCGCGGCGATGGACTCCGCGTCCTCGGGCGCGAGCGCGTGCACGCCCAGTGCGGCGGTGCCCTCGGGCGCGAAACCCTGCGCGGGCCCCAGCGTGAGACGGCGGCCGCCGCGCTCCACGGTGCCGATCACGCCCACACCGCTCAGCGCGACCACCGCCCAGCTGTCGGCCTCGCCCGCCACCCGACCGCGGAACAGCGAGACGTCGGGCACGAACGCGTGGCGCCCCGTGGCGTCGGTGTAGGTGGGCGTCGCGTCGGGGCCCATGATGGAGTACGGCTCGAGCTCGAGGTCGAGCGTGCCGCCCATCGCGTCGGGCACCGACAACGTGCCGCCGCCGGCCGCTCGGAACGCGGTCATGGCGTCGCCGTCCACGAGCAGCAGCGTGGTGCCGGGACGTTCGCGCAGCAGCGTGCCGTTCACCGCGGTCGTGGACGCGAGCAGGCGCGTGCCCGTATCTCCGAGGCGCGAGAACACCGGGGCCGCCGACACGGCGGGGACCAGTGTGATCGCGAGGGCGAGCGTGGTGAGGAGGCTCGTGAGCATCGGACGCATGGTGGAGGACCTCGTCGGGATGGGCAGGGTCGTGCGGCCGACCCGCGCGGGTCGGTCGGCGTGATGGATCGGGTGTGTGACCGGTGCGCGGGGGGACCGCGCGTCCGGGTCTAACGGGTGATGAGCACGCGCGTGGTGGAGCTGCGCGAGCCCTGACGCAGTCGCAGCAGGTACAGGCCGGAACGGACTTCGGTGCCGAGCGGGAACGGGACGAGGCGGTCGCCCAGACCGGCGCTCACCTCGCGCCGTGCGACCTCGCGGCCGGTGATGTCGTAGAGCAGCAGTTCCGCCGGGGCGTCCACCGCGAGCGAGACGTACGCCTCGAACGAGGACGCGACCACGGGGTTGGGGCGCACGCGCACCAACCGCAGCGGGAACTCCGAGGGCAGGAAGATGCGGACCTGACCCGAGAACAACTCGACGCCGTTGCGGACTCGTCCCAGCCGGTACGAGTAGGTGCGGCCCGGCGTGACGTTGGTGTCCACCAGCGCGTACGAACCCGTGGCGTCGAAGTTCACCACCCCGCGGTACTCGTACGCGCCGTCGTTCATGGCGCGGTAGAGGCGCGCGGTGAGCGTGTCGGAGGGCACGGCGCGCCAGGCGAGCGAGATGCGTCCGGGGGCGAGGCCCGAGGACTGCAGCACGATGCGCGTACCGATCGGCAGGCGCGAGACGAACACGTCGGGGTTGCCGCGGCGGGCGTCGGCCCACGCCGACCACACCCCGATGTCGTTGGCGAACAACGCGAGGTAGTCGCCCTGGTTGGGCTCGATGTTGCTGGGCGTGCCCGACCACTGCGACAGCGTGTCGGTCATGGCGCCGAGCGTGGCCCACGTGCGGCCGCCGTCGTCGCTGCGCGCCACGTACACGGCCGCCTGCCCGCCGTTGGTGGCAGGCGCGGCGTCGCGGTAGTCGAACCACGCACAGTACGCGCCGCCGTCGGCGTTGACCGCGACCTCGGGCACGAACGAGTCGAGCCCGACCGGATCATCGGAGAGTGCCGTGGGCGTGCTCCACGACACGCCGTCGTCGGACCACGACACGAACACGTCGCGCTGGTCGCGGCCGCGTTCGGTGGTGCGGTCCGCGAACCCGGTGCGCAGACGGTAGGCGCCGGTGCCCAGGCGCGAGCCGATGCGCAGGAAGTACGTGCCCGTGACCGGCGCGGTGAACATCCAGCCCGAGGGGAACCCGTCGGGGTTCTGCACCGAGGGGTTGATGGTGGCGTCGAACGTGGTGAACGTGAGCGCCGTGCTGCCGTCGCCCGCGACGGCGCGCAGCGAGAACTCGGTGCCCGAGGCCACCGAGTCGGCGGCCGCGATGAGGTGCTGGCCGGCTGTGAGCGGGAACGACCAGAAGTCCACGTCGCCCGTGGTGGAGAGCGAACCGCGCAGCGTCTGCCCCACGGTGAACGGCGTGGCGACCGGGGCGGTGCCGTTGCCCTCGGCCTCGGGGCGCGACCCGGCGCCGCCCAGTCCCACGAGGTCGTCGAGCCAGTTGATGGACTCGGCCCACGATAGGTAGAGGCGCCCGCGCTCGGGGCCGTGGCTGCGGTCCACCGCGAGGCTGGCGAACTGGATGCCGATCGGACGGTTGAAGCCCGGCGTGCCGGTGCCGAAGTTCGTGTAGAGCGTCTGGATGGTGGCGGGCGCGCTGAACGTGTTGCCGAGGTCGTTCGAGCGGCACAGACGGTAGAAGTCCTGCTCGCCCTGACCGATGAGGTAGTACATCACGAACACGCGACCGTCGCCGTCCACCGTGACGCGCCCGGCCTGCACCCAACCGTTCTCGGTCGGGGTGTCGAGCGAGATGGGGCGCGGGGTCGAGAACGCGGCCAGCTCGGCGTCGGCCCACTGGTGCTCGATGCGCGACAGGCTCGCGGGGAAGCGCGTGTACACGAGGTGCACGCGGCCCGAGACCGAGTCGGCGGCGATCCACTGCTTGTCCACGAAGTCGGCGAACGCCGAGACGCTGCGCGCGACGACCGGTGTGCCCCACGTGAACGTGTTCCCGCTCCACGTGCCCTTCACCAGTGCCACGCCGCTGCGCGACCCGCTCACCGGATCGGTGAAGTCGCACAGGCCCGCGTAGTACACCGCGCCCGTGCGCTCGTTGACCGTGAGCACGGGATCGCTCGTCCACACGAAGCCGTTCACGCCGGTGGGTCGCGGCGGGGTGCCGCGGTCCTGCCACGTCTCGCCGCCGTCCACCGAGATCGCCCAGCCCTGCGTGTCGCCGAACACCTGGAAGCCCTGACCGTCGTTCCACGCCGCCACCATGCGGTCGCCGATCCCGACGATCGCGGTCTCGCTCTGCCCGGCGTCGCCCACGTCGCCCGCGGGGTCGTTCACGAGCCGGTTGGGACTGCCGACCAGCGCCTGCGCCCGCAAGGGCTCGGCCTGCCTCAGCAAGGGCTGCGCGTCACCGCCGAGCACGGGCAGCATGTCGTCGGGCCGCGCCGGCCTCGCACGCTCGGTGCGCGGCTTCACCGGCACACCGGTGCGGGCCGCCTTGCGCTGCTCGCGCGCGAGGCGCTTGAGCCCCTCCTCGCGCCGCTCCCGACGATCGCGCTGCTCGAACCGCTCCTGCGCCATGCGTCGCGCGAGGGCGGCCTTCCACGGATGCACCCGCGTCGCCGTCTCCGCCGCGGTGACGACGGGAGCGGCGAGGACGAGCAGGAGGGCGACGGCGGTCAGCCGAACGCCGATGCGAGCGAGCGGGGTCATGGACGCGGGTCTCCGTAAGCGCGGTAAGGGGTTGGATGCCGTTATCGGCCCGGGGGCGTCAAGTCTTCGTCCGGCTTTCAGTTGGCCTTGGTCCACGGGGCGATCATGAGTGCAAGGAGCACGATGAACCCCAGCAGCTGGACGGCATTGGCGGCCCGCCAGCGGCCCAGTTCTCGGCCCCAGCCCGCCGGCTCGGCGGGGGCACCCTGAGCGGCTGCCTGGGCCCCGGCGTGAGAGAGGGCTCCCAGCGCACCCGCGGCCGGGATCTCGACGACCAGCGTGGCCAGCACCACCAGCGTCCACAGCCCGTTGGCCAGCATGAACGAGAACGTGGTCTTCATGCTGTAGCCCATCTGCATGCCATACAGGTTGCCCACGACGCCGAGCGCGAGCAGCGCGGGCAGACCCACCATGGCGGACATGGCGCGGTTGGCGTCGAACAGCGCCGCACGGGCCGACCAGTCGGGGGTGCGACGGGCGCGCAGCGTGTTCCAGTGCGCGGCGAACACGGCGGCGAACCAGGCGAACGCGAACAGCACGTGCAGGAAACGATAGGTGTCGGGCATGGCGGGCCTCCGGAGACGTGAGTGGCGACGAGACGCCCCCACAGTCTAGGACGAAGCCCGCACGAGGGCACGCGCGCGCCCGAGCGCGTGTGATGCCACCCTCTCACCACACGGCCACGACTCAGGCCGCGCGCCGACCCTCGGGGTCGAGACCGAGCAGCAGCAGGCGCTCGAGCAGGGCCTGCGCGTCGAACGGCTTCACGAGCCATTCGTTCGCGCCGGCGTCGAGGGCGCGGTCGAGGAACGGCAACTCGTGTTCGGTGGCCACCATGATGACCGGCACGGTGGCGGTGCGGCTCTCGCCCCGCAGTCGGCGCAGCACCTCGACGCCGTCCATGAACGGCAGGTCCCAGTCGAGCAGCACCACGTCGGGGCGCACCGGGTCGGCCGCCTGCGCGATCGCCTCGAAGCCGTCCGCGGCCTGGGCCACCTCGAAGCCGATGCGCGCGAGGTGATCGGCGAGCATGCCGCGCACCGCGTCCGAGTCGTCCACCACGAGGGCCTTCATGCGCGTCTCCGGTCGGTCGTGTCCCCGTCGTCCGGACGGGTCCGGGGGCGGTCGAGGCCGCCCCCGGAGTCATCGGCCGTTCAGGCCGCCCGCCTGAGTCCGGATCGCGAGGGGCTGGACGGGCTGGTCGCCGACTCCTCGCCGGAGCGGAACCGGAACTCGGCCACCCAGGCGCGCAACTCCAGCGCCCGCTGGGTCAACTGCTCGGCGGCTCGCCGGGTCTCGTGGGCGTTCGCGGCCCCGCGCTCGGCGACCGCGGCGACGGCGGTGATGTTCTCGGCGATCTCGGCGGTGCCGACCGAGGCCTCACCCATACTGCGCGTGATCTCGACGATGCCCGAGTTCTGCTCCTTCATACGCTCGGCGATGCCCTGCTGGGTCGCACCGATGCGCTCGACGATGTTCACGATCTCCCCGATGGACTGCACCGCCGCCCGGCTGTCGGAGCGGATCGCGGAGATGCGGCGCGCGATGTCCTCGGTCGCCCGCGCGGTCTCCTTGGCGAGGTCCTTGACCTCGTTGGCCACGACCGAGAAACCCTTGCCGGCCTCGCCGGCGCGTGCGGCCTCGATCTCGGCGTTGAGCGCGAGGATGTTGGTCTGCTCCGCGATGGACGAGATCACACGGACCACGTGCTCGATCTGGTCGCTGCTCTCACCGAGCTGGCGCACGTTGGTGTTCGCCTCGCCCGCGAGGCGCGTGGCGGTCATGGCGACCGTGGCCGACTCGTTCGTGCTCTGGGTGACCTCGCGGATGCTGTCGCTCACCTGTTGGGACGAGCCCGCCACCATGCGAACGCTGGCGTCCACCTGTTCGGCCGCGGCCGACGCCTGCTGCGAGCGCGAGGAGGTCTCGTCGGCGCTGTGACCCATCTCCTGGCTCACGCGGGTGAGATCGGAGGCCGCCTCCTCCACGGCGTGCGCGCTCTGCGCCACACCGGCGAAGGCCCGTGACAGGCTGACCATGGCCCGGTTCACCGAGTCGCCGAGCCGACCGAGTTCGTCCTGCGTCCGCAAGCGGCTGCGGGCGTCGAGATTGCCGGCGGCCACCTCGTCCATCACCGCGACGGTCTCCGAGAGCGGGACCACGATGCTGTTCGTGACCCGGTTCGCGGCGAACAGGAGGACGAGCACGGCGAGCACGCCGAGGGTCGCCATGACGATGGCGCCGAGGCGCGAGGTGGCGGCCATGCGCTCGCCCGCTTCGACGTTGGATCGCTCGATCAGGTCGCTGCCGCGCTCGGCGATCGGTTCGATACGCTCGAAGCTCTTCAGGAAGGCGGTCATGCTCGCGCGCGCCCCGGTGCGGTCGCCGCGCGCGATGCGTTCACCCAGGGTGTTCGCCTGCGCCGCGTAGGCCTCGAACTCGGGAGCCAGCTCCTCCAGCATGCGGCCGATGGCGGGCTCCAACCGCGGCCGCAGCTCGCGGTTCGCAGCCATGTGGTGCCGGAGTCGTTCGATGTGCTCGGCCATGCCGCCTCGCGCCTCGGCGATCTCCTCGGGGCTCGTGGCCGCGAGCAGGGTGAGGACGTCGGAGTGGAGCGCGTCGTGCATCATGTCCATCTCGAGGTGGTGACGCGCCGCCTGTGCGTGGACCTGGGTGGACTCGTGCGCGACGACGACGCGCCAGAGCGTCCAACCTCCTGCGGCGCCGACCGCGAGCAGCAGTGCGATACCGAGGATGCCCAGCGCGGTCAGCCGGGTGCGGACGTTCCAATGCATGGTCTCACTCCTAGGGCAGCGCCCCACCGGGGGGGGCGAGGATGGGTTTCAGTGACGTGCGGTCTCGGGGAATGCGTGGTTCAGGACGAGTGCGGTGTCGAGCGCGAGGAGTAGGTCGTCCGGCATGCGTACGACGTGCGTGACGAGGTCGGTGTAGGGGGTGCCCAGGGTCTCGGGTGTCGGGTCGAGCTCGGCGCCCTGCCTGCTCACGAAGTCCCCGATGCGGTCCGCGATCAGGCTCACCTCGTCGTCGCCATCGCGCACGATGACGTGGACGTGCGTGGCGTCGCGGTCGATCGGAGCACCCCCCAGCACCGCACGCAGGTCCACGACCGGCACGACGCGCCCGCGCAGGTGCATGAGCCCGGTCAGCGCCGAGCCCGCGCCCGGAACCGGGGTGACCTCCGTTCGACGCACGATGCCGACGACGCTCTCGACGGGGACACCGAACAGCGTCCCTGCGATGCGGAACGAGCACCAGCCACGACTCGCGCTCATGCGGCCTCCTGCGGGTTCGCTGGGATCAACGTGAGCAGGTCCACGATCTCGACGACGTCGTCGCCGACGAGCGCACCCGACTCGTTCGGTTCCGCCGGTACGCGCACGATGTCCTCGACGGCATCCACGAGGAACCCGACGCGGCCCCGTGCGTGATGGACGATGAGCGTGGGGCAGTCCCGCTCGGTGGTGAGCGGGTCCCAGTCCTCCTGAGCGGTCGCCCCCGCCAGCGTGCGGACCGG
>JBEGJG010000059.1:0-9918 GCA_041184705.1 Candidatus Eiseniibacteriota bacterium | reverse complement strand
ACGGTGTACGGCGACTCGGCGGACACCGGCCTGCAGTACCAGGTCGTGGGTCGCGGCAAGAGCGCCGACCTGTCGCTGGCGCTCACCAGCGGTCAGTGATCGCAGCGTCGTGCACGGGCGGGGGCGCCTCGCGTCCCCGCCCGACGCATATCCGGCAGCGTCCGCCGAGGGAGGGATCGATGGTCCTCGAGGGTCGGGGGACACGGAAGGGTGAGACGGGTTTCACGCTCATCGAGCTCATGATCGTGGTCGTCATCCTGGGTGTGCTGGCGGCGATCTCGATCCCCAACTTCATCGCCATGCAGGGTCGGGCGAAGGAGGGGAGCACGCGCGCGAACATGCACACGGTGCAGTTGGCGGCCGAGGATTTCAGCGTCCAGAACGACGGTCTCTACGCGCCGGCCGCCAATTCCGTGCTCGACCTCATCCCGTCCTACGGCGGGGCGTTCGCGAACCCCTTCGACCGCTCGGTCGGCCTCGGCAACGCGTGGGTGGACCAGACCGCGTGGTCCGTACCGCTCGTCACGGGGAGCACCAAGCCCGGGGTGGTCGCGTACGGCGACTCGGCGCGCTGGACCTACCAGGTCGCCGGGCGCGGGGCGCAGGGCGAGCTCCCGCTCATCCTCACCTCCGGCACCCCCTGATCGGGCCTGAGCGCATGCGCCCCCGGCACGGGGGTTGCAGTTCCGTTGGGACGGCCCCGGACCCCTTCCGGGACCGATGCTCCAACTCCCAGCCCTCCAAGCACTTGGATGAGGGGAACGGAACCCATGCCGCAGACGCCCGCCCATTCGCCGGCCAGCCCGGCGCCGCACCGACCGGACTCTGACCGTTCGACCTTGCAGTCCGCAACGTCCCCTGACGGGATGGCGGTCCGCACCGTCGGCCTCACGAAGGAGTACCGGCACCCCTGGACGATGAAGGTCACCCCGGGCCTCACGGACGTCTCGTTCGAGGTCCGCCGGGGTGAGATCTTCGGGTACCTCGGGCCGAACGGCGCGGGCAAGACCACGACGCTCAAGATCCTCACGGGCCTGCTCAAGCCCACGCGCGGTCGCGCCTGGATGCTCGGCACCCCCGTCGAGGAGGTCTCCAGCCGTCGTCGTCTCGGCTTCCTGCCCGAGCAGCCGTACTTCTACGACTACCTCAACGGCGTCGAGTACCTCGAGTTCGTGGCGCGTCTCTCGGGCCTCGGCGGTCGCGAGGCGGGGGAGGCCGCGCGCCGTTGGTTGGGTCGCGTGGGACTGGGCGACCGCGCGCGCCTCGTGCTGCGCAAGTACTCGAAGGGCATGCTGCAGCGTCTCGGTCTGGCCGCGGCCATGGTGCACGAGCCCGAACTGCTCATCCTCGACGAGCCCATGAGCGGGCTCGACCCGTTCGGTCGTCGCGACGTGCGTGACCTCATCCTCGAGCAGAACGAGCGTGGCGCCACCGTCATGCTCTCGAGCCACATCCTGCCCGACGTCGAGGCGCTGTGCGATCGCGTCGCCATCGTGCTGCGCGGCCGTCTCGAGCGCACCGCCACGGTGGGTGAGCTCGTCGAGGGCGGCACGCCGCGCATCGAGCTGCGCGTCGCCGGCACGCCGGTCGTGGAGCTTCCCGCGACGCTGCAGGGCGTGCTCGAGCGTCGCACCTCGGGCGGCGACACCGTGTTCACGCTGCACGACCCCGCGCGCCAGCAGGAGGCCATCGCGTGGCTCGTCGCGCAGCGTCTCGAGATCCGCTCCGTGACGCCGGTGCGCGGCACGCTGGAGGACCTGTTCATGGCGGCGGCCGAGGGCGCCGCCATCCACGCCTCGGTCGAGCGGAGGTCGGCATGAACGCGCTGCTCATCGCCCACAACACCTTCCGCGAGGCGGTGCGCGATCGCGTGCTCGCCGGTCTCGTCGTGGCCGGGTTCGCGCTGCTCGCCCTGACGCGCATCGCCAGTCCGCTCGCCATGGGCGAGGACCTGCGCCTCACGGTGGACCTCGGGCTGTCGGGTATCACGTGGCTCGGCATGATCGTCGTGCTCATGGTCGGCTCCAGCCTCGTGGCCAAGGAGATCGATCGCCGCACCATCTTCAACCTGCTGTCGCGACCGCTGCCGCGCTCGGTGTACCTGTTCGGCAAGTGGGCGGGGCTGGCCGGGGCGCTGTCGCTCGTCGCTCTCGTGCTCGCCGCGGCGCTGGGTGCGGTGGTGCTGCTCATGGGGCACGCCGAGTACCTGCCGTCCATCGCGCAGGCGGCTTACCTCGCGTGCCTCGAGCTCGCGGTGGTGACCTCGTTGGCGGTGCTGTTCTCGGCGCTCTCGACGCCGGTGCTGTCGGCGCTCTACACGCTGGGGCTGTTCCTCGCCGGCCAGTGGTGCGAGGACCTGCGTCGCTTCGCCACGCAGGCCCCCGAGGGTCTGCGCACGCTGCTCGAGACGGTCGCCAACCTGCTTCCGAACCTGCCGCTGTTCGACATCCGCACGATCGCCGCGGGCGCGCAGACGACGTCGCCCGAGCACCTCGCGCTCGCCACCGTGTACGCGGCGCTCTACTCCGGCTGCGTGTTGCTGCTCGGCTCGGCCGCGTTCGAGTCGAGGGACTTCAAGTGAGCACGCTCGTGTGGGAGCTGGCCCCGGTGCGTCGGCGCATGCTGCTCGCGTGGGCCGGTGCGATCGTGCTCGGTGCCGCCGCGTTCCAGTTGGCGGCGTACGCCGCGCGCACGCTGCCCGCACGGCCCCCGTTCGAGGAGCTCGCCTACTACCCGTCGGGCCAGGCCCTGCGTCCGGCCACGTTGGGGCACGCCGAGACCGCGGCCGATCTGGCGTGGTTGCGCGCCGTGCAGTACTACGGGGAGCACCGTCGCAGCGACCTTCGCTTCCTGCAGCTCGAGCACGTGTTCGACGTGCTGACGTCGCTCGCACCCGGCTTCGAGAGCCCGTACGTGTTCGGGGCGTTCGCCCTGGCGCAGGAGGGACGGGACTTCGAGGCCGCCGAGCGGCTTCTGCGCAAGGGCATCGAACGCAACCCCGCCAGCGGCCGACTCGCGTTCGAACTCGGGTTCCTTCACTACGTGCGACCGGGGGGGCGCGACCTGCACGCGGCCGCGGAGTGGTTCGAGCGCTCCACGCACCTGCCCGGGCATCCGCCCACCGCGGCGCGCTTCGCCGCCTTCGCCCGTCAGCACTCCGGCAACCTGCTCGTGGCACTGGCGCTGTGGAACCAGGTGCGCGAGACCACCGACAACCGCTTCCTGCGTGACATCGCCGAGCGCGAGGTGTTGCGGATCCAGGAGGCCATCGCCACCGGCCGCCGGGAGCACGCCGTGCGTCGCCTCACGACCCCGCAGGTGCTGCTGCTGCCCCAATGAGGGTGGGGCGGTTGCCCCACCTCCGCGAAGAATGCACTTCAGCCCGCCCTCGCGGCGGCCGATGACGGTGACGACGGAGGGGCGGGGAGGGTTCCGCACCCCGCACCGTGAGTGGCGGTCGTTGCACGGACCCGCCGGGAGCGCCCCAAGGGGCGCCCCGCAATCCCACCAGGGAGTGAGCACATGATCTTCGGGAAGCGACAGTCGCTCGTGGGGCTGGACATCGGCAGCCACAGCGTCAAGGTGGTCGAGCTCGAGGCCCTCTCGAACAAGCAGTACAAGCTCGTGAACTGGGGCGTCTCGCAGCCGCTGGCCGAGGCCATCGTGGACGGCGAGATCATGGACCGTCAGCTCGTCACCGACGCGATCTCCAACCTGCTCGAAGCGCGCGGCATCCGCTCGCGCAACGTCGTCGCCGCCGTCTCGGGCCGCGCGGTCATCGTGAAGAAGATCACGATGAACAAGCTGTCGGCCGAGGACGCGCGTCAGGCGATCCAGTGGGAGGCCGAGCAGCACGTCCCGTACGACATCAACGACGTGTCGCTCGACTTCGAGATCCTCGGACCGGCGCCGACCGACCCGCAGCAGATGCAGGTGCTGCTCGTCGCGGCCAAGAAGGACATGGTGGGCTCGTTCAGCGAGCTCATCCGCGATGCCGGTCTCACGCCGACCGTGGTGGACGTGGACTCGTTCGCCGCGCAGAACGCGATCGAGGCCAACTACGACCTGTCGCCCGACGAGGTCGTGGCGATCCTCAACGTCGGCTCCGAGATGACGAACATCAACATCGTCCAGGGGGGCGTGCCGTACTTCACCAAGGACCTGCAGATCGGCGGCAACACGTTCGTCGAGGCGGTCCAGCGCAAGTACAACCTGAGCCAGGCCGAGGCCGCGGCCGCCGTGCGCGGCGAGGCCGGTGCCGGGCTCGAGATCGCACCGCTGCTCGAGCAGTCGTGCGAGGGCATCGCGACCGCACTCGACCGCGCGCAGGCCTACCTGCGCACCGCGGGTGAGGCCGGGCCGATCAACCGCATCCTCGTGTGCGGCGGCAGCGCGCTCACGCCGGGTCTCACCGACCTGCTGACGCGTCGCTTCCACGTCACGGCCGAGGTCGTGAACCCGCTCGCTCGCATCCAGTACGACCCGGCCCTGTTCGCGGGGCTCGACGTGACGAAGGTGGCGCCCCTTCTCACGGTCGGCATCGGTCTCGCACTGCGCCGTCAGGGGGACAAGCGATGATCCGCGTCAATCTCCTGCCGCGGGAGGAGAAGTCCCAGCGCCGCAGCGCGAGCGTCGACCTGAAGTTCGGCGACCTCGCCCTGCCGCTCGTCGTCGTCGGGGCGGCCGCGCTCGTCATCGCGGGAGCGGCGCTGTCGCAGCGCACCCGCATGGCGTCGCTCGAGAAGTCCATCCAGCAGGTGGACACCGAGTCGCGCGCCCTCGCGCCGCAGATCGCGCGCGTGAACCAGTTGGCGCAGGAGCGGGCCGAGCTCGACCTGCGCATGGGCATCATCACGAAGTTGGAGAAGGGCCGCACTCAGAGCGTTCGACTCATGGACGAGCTCGCTCGGTGCGTTCCCGACCACCTCTGGCTGACGGGGGTCTCCCAGGACGGGAGCAACCACCTCCAGGTGGAGGGGGTCACCTATTCGAATCTGGTCGTGTCCGACTTCATGTCGCGCGTCGAACGCTCGAGCCCGTTCTCGAACGTCGAACTGTCCTACGCCGAGCGCGGGCAGGTGAGCGACAAGAACGTCGTGAAGTTCCAGATGAGCTGCACGGTCAGCGCCGAACCGGGCGCGAACTAGGAGGAACGGCACCATGGCCCAGATCGACCTGAAGAGCCCGGGGACGCAGCGCCTCGTGCTCGCATTCCTCCTCGCCGGCGGTGCGGTCGGGATGTTCTTCTTCTCGCGCCTGCTGCCGTGGTCGTTCCCGAGCGGCAACGACCGCATCTCGGAGATGCGCGGGCAGTACGAGCAGAAGTCGGCCGAGCTGGCGCGCGCGCGCGCCTCGGTCGCCGACCTGCCGCGATTCGAGGCCGAGTACGACCAGCTGCACCAGCGCTGGGAGCTCGCCTCGGAGTTGCTGCCGACCGACCGCCAGCTGCCGACGCTCCTGCGCCGCATCACCCTCGCGGGCCAGCAGACCGGTGTGACGTTCACGACGTTCCGACCGGCGGGCGTGAAGCCCTCCGAGTACCACACCGAGATGCCGATCACGGTGGGCGTGTCGGGGGACTACCACGCGGTGGGCTCGTTCCTCGCGGAGCTCTCCAACATGCGTCGCATCGTGACGGTCTCGAACCTCAAGCTGACGACCAACATGCGCAACGATGGCACGGGCACGACGGTGGCGGAGTTCACCGCCTCGGCGTTCAGCCTGAACACCGCGCCCGCGACCGACGGCGCGAACCGCAAGGGAGGCGACCGTGGCCGGAAGAGCTGAGGGTGGCGTCGGGCCGTTCGCGGCCCTGAACCAGCCGCGTACGCGCGTGCTCGTCGGCGTGCTGGCGCTGGTGGTCACGGCCGGGATCGCGGCGTGGAGCCTGGGCTGGCTCTCGCCGGCGCCCGAGTCGGGTTCCGCACGGGTCACCGTGGTCGAGCGTGCACCCCGCAAGCCCCGTACGACCTCGCCGGTGAGCGTGCCGGCCACGGTCGAGGAGTCCGTCGCCGCGGGTTCGCCCGCGGTGGGCGTGCCTCCGGTGGTGGACAGCGAGTCGGTGGGTAAGGCCACGGTCCGTCCGGGCACGCGCCTTGCCTCCACTCAGACGTCCGACGCCGCCGTGGTGACCGCGGTCACCCCGGACGCGCCCGCGCCGGTGCGCACGGTGGCGCAGCTCGATGAGCACGTGACCTACCAGTACAACGCCCTCGGTCGTCGCGACCCGTTCGTGTCGCTCGTGGGTGGCGAGTTCGTGGGGATGGACGTGGGCGGCGACGCCCCGCCGGACCCGGGTGGCATCAAGGTGGTCGGCATCGTGTGGGGCGCCTCGGACCAGTTCGCGATGGTCGAGGACGTGCGTGGCAACAGCCACGTGCTCCGCAAGGGTGATCGTCTGCAGAACGCGGTCGTGGACGAGCTCCGTCGCGACGCGCTGGTCGTGACCGTCACGGCCGATGGCCAGTCGCAGCAGGTGGTGATCCCGTTCACGCGAAAGGGAGATGGCAATGATCGCTAAGAAGGCCGGTCTCGTCATGCTGCTCGCGGCGCTGTCGCTGGCGGCGCTCGCAGCGCCCGTCTCGGCGCAGTCGTCGGCGGGGAGCACGGTGGGTCTGGTGCGCACGGGCTCGGGCAGCTTCAGCCTGGACGTGGACGGCGCCGACCTGCGTACGGTCCTGCGTGCGATCTCGGAGTTCAGCGGTCGCAACATCGTCATGGGCAGCAACGCCCGTGGCACCGTGCGCATCACGGTCAAGAACGTGTCGTGGCAGGACGCGCTCAAGGCGGTGCTGCGCGCCAACGGTCTCGACTACGTCGAGGACGGTGCGATCATCCGCGTGGACGACGCCTCGAAGCTCAACGCCGAGAAGGTCGAGCGTGAGACGGCGAACGCCCGCACGCTCGAGTTGGTGCCGCTCGAGACGCGCATCATCAAGCTCGGCTACGCGAACGCGAGCGAGCTGACGACGCCGCTCACGGCCACGCTCTCGAAGCGCGGCACGATCCAGGTCGAGAAGCGCACGAACTCGCTCATCATCACCGACCTGCCGTCGAACCTCGACGCCATCGCGCAGATGGCCTCGACGCTCGACTCCGAGACCCCGCAGATCCAGATCATCGCCAAGCTCGTGGACATGGACGCGGGCATGGTGAACTCGCTCGGCGTGGACTGGAACCACGGCATCGGCAAGTCCGAGTTCGTCTCGGACGGTGCCGGCGACCCGATCCAGCTCCGCCCCGCGGTGAGCCCGAAGGGGAGCGTCACCATGGGCTCGCAGGTGGACGCCGGCATCGCCGGGCCGGCCATGCGCGTGAACTTCGGTGTGTTCCGCAAGTGGGGCGACCTCGAGGCCTCGCTGCAGGCGCTGGCCAGCGAGAACAAGGCGAAGATCATCTCCAACCCGCGCATCACGACGGTGGACAACCGCGAGGCCAAGATCGTCGTCGGCCAGAAGATCCCGCTCATCGTGCAGGACGTGGCCGGCAACCCGGTCTCGCAGCTGCAGACGGTCGGCATCCAGCTGCGTGTGACGCCGCACCTGACGGCCGAGAAGAAGATCATCATGGACCTGCACCCCGAGGTGAGCGACCTCGCGTCGGGCTCGACGGTCCAGGGCGGTCTCATCATCAACACCTCCGAGGCCGACACGCGCGTCATGGTCGAGGACGGCCAGACGGCGGTGATCGGTGGCCTCGTGCGCAACAACGAGACCGAGGTCACGCGTGGTGTGCCGCTGCTCAAGGACATCCCGCTGATCGGCATGATGTTCAGCTCGAAGACGAAGACCTCGGCCAGCCGCGAGCTCGTCATCTTCGTGACCCCGAAGATCGTCACCGACATGGCGGCCGACTCGGGCGAGTGACGCGCCGCAACGCCGCGCTGTGCGAGCCGCCGGACCCCTCGGGTCCGGCGGCTCCGTTTTGCGCCGCTCCCCGGAGGGGCTAGTCTGCGCGCCATGTCCAGCGTCCCCCGTCGTCCCCTCGCGCTCATCGGTCTCATGGGCGCCGGCAAGAGCGCCGTCGCGCGCGTGCTCGGCGAGCGTCTCGGTGTCTCGGTCGCCGACCTCGACGGCATGATCGAGGCTGTGGAGGGCTGCTCGGTCGCCGAGTTGTTCGAGCGCGCGGGTGAGGCGTGGTTCCGCCGCCGTGAGAGCGAGCTGCTCGCCGAGGCGTTGCGTGCCGGTGTGCGTGTGGTGGCGTGCGGTGGGGGCGTGGTGCTGGCGCCCGAGTCGCGCGCCGCGTTGCGCGAACGCTGCATCGTGGTCTGGCTCGAGGTCGCCCCCGAGGAGGCCGCGCGTCGCGTCGCGATCGAGGGGCAGGACCCGGCCCGCGTGAGGCCGCTGCTCGCGGGGGGACCGCCGGTCGAGCGTCTGCGCACGCTGCTCGCTGAGCGCGCCCCGCTGTATGCCGAAGCTGCGCACCTGCGCGTGGACACGACCGCTCGCACCGCCGCGCAGGTCGCCGACGCGGTGCTCGCCGAACTCCCGTCCGCATGAACGGGCCGCGCGCCGTGCGCACCCTGATGCTCGTGGTGGCCGCGGCCTGTGCGTTGGCCTCGTGCGCTCCGCGCCCGCCGCGCGGGCTCGAGACGCTGGAGCAGGCCGCCCGGCGCGGGGCCGAGGCGCGGGAGCGTCGCTGGGCGTCGTGCGAGGCGGTGGGTGCGCTCCGACTCGACGGGCGCGCCACCGGCCGCACGCCTGCGCTCATGATGGGACTGCGCGCCGCCGCGCCCGACCGCGTGCGCGTTCGCGTGCAGTGGGCCCTCGGAGTGCTGGGCGAGGTCGCGGTGCGCGGCGACACGCTGGTGGCGTGGTTGCCCACGCAGCGGCTCGGGGTGCGATTCGGTGGGCTCGCCGACTCGCTGGGCGTGCACGATCCGGCCGCGTTCCTCGTGCGCTCGCTCGCGGCGGCGTGGGTCGCCCCGCGCGAGGCGTGGCGCGACGCGGTGGCCGACAGCGCCGGGGTCTCGCTCGCGTGGCGCGAGGGCGACGGCGACGCGTGGACGATGCGCGTGGACCTGCGCGGGCGCCCGGTCGAGGCGCGCGTCCAACGTGCCGACCACGTGATCATGCTGCGCATCTCGGAGTGGCGGGGCGCGGGCGACGACGCGCACCCGACGCGGCTCGAGATCGCCGACGGCGACGGGTGGGTGCGGCTGCGTCTCGATCTCGACGACCTCGTGCCGCGTCCGCGGCCGCGCGCGCAGGACTTCGCGCTCGAGCTGCCCGCCGGGGTGCGTCCGCTCGAATGGTCGGATCTGCGCGCGCTCTTCGCCCTGGGAGGGCTGTCCCGATGACGCGTTGGCTCGTGCGACTCGCGCTGCTCGCGCTGTCCGTCGTGCCCGCGGTGGCAGGCGCCGCGCCCGCGCTCGAATCCACGCGCGCTCTCACGGCCGGGCTCGCACGCACCGGTCGCGCCGAGGCCATGCTGTCGTGGTCGGTGGCCGCGCCCACCGGGGGCGGGACGCGCAGCCTTCAGGGCTCGCTCGCGCTCGAGCCGCCCGATCGCGCCCGGCTCGACGTGCGCGGCACCGGCGAGCGCATCACGCTGCGCGCCGACGGCGGCGAGTGGCTGCAGCCCCGGCAGGGACAGATGGTGCGACTCACACCCCGCCATTCCGTGGCGGCGCTGCGCTGGTGGCGCCTGCTGGCGAGCGGGAGCGGGGCGACCGAGCGGCGACTCGGTACGCGGCGCTGGCGTCTCACCATGCTCGCGAGCGGGGGCCTGGACGCCGACAGCTGCGACGTGCAGCTCGATGCGCGCGGGCTGCCGAGCCGGCTCGAGCTGCCCGACGGGATGGGTGGACGGCAGGTCTATACGCTCGCCGCGTGGCGTTTCTCCAAGCCCAAGGGCGACAGCGCGTTCCGTTTGACCCCTCCGGCGGGGGTGGAAGTGGTGGAGATGCCCTGAGCGGGG
>JBEGJG010000058.1:10146-12005 GCA_041184705.1 Candidatus Eiseniibacteriota bacterium | reverse complement strand
TGCTGGCCGCCATCGCGGTCCTGCTCGTCTCGTCCGCGTGGCCCGTGGCGGAGGCGTGGAGCGCGTTCCTCGTGCCGGTGGGCGGCTACGTCGTGCTGTGGGCGCTGTTCGCGCTGGTGCCGGGGGACACGCAGGTGCTCTGGCGGCGCGCGCGCACGTGGTCGGGAGGGGGCGCGGCATGAAGGTTTCCGCGGTGCTCATCGCGCGTGACGAGGCGTCGCGCATCGGTCGCTGCCTCGAATCGCTGCGCTGGGTGGACGAGGTCGTGGTGGTGGTGGACGACGCGACGCGCGACGAGACCGAGCGGCTCGCCCGCGAGGCCGGGGCGCGTGTGTTCGTGCGCGCGTTCGACAGCTTCTCGGGCATGCGCGCGTTCGCCGACGAACAGGCGACCGGCGACTGGGTCCTGTCGGTGGATTGCGACGAGGTCGTGTCCGGGCCGCTCGCCGACGAGGTGCGCGGCGTGCTCGACTCGCCGCACACCGCGTTCCGGGTCCCGCACCTCGACTGGATGTTCGGGCGCTGGATCCGCCACGGCGGCTGGACCCCGCAGTACCACTACCGCCTCTACCGTCGAGGGCGCGCGCAGTGGGCGCGTCCGATCCACGAGCGCGTCGAGTTCGAGGGCAGCATCGGGACGCTGCGCGAGCCCCTGCTGCATTTCTCGCACCTGCGCGTCTCGGACTTCGTGAACAAGATGGCGCGCTACACCACCACCGAGGCCGAGGCGAACCTCGCGGCGGGGCGTTCCACGAACGTGCTGCGCATGCTCGCCGAGCCGCCGCTGTACTTCGGGTACAAGTTCGTCTGGCAGCAGGGTTGGCGCGACGGCATGCACGGTTTCGTGCTGGCCGTGCTCATGGCCACGTACCGGTTGCTCGTGCACCTCAAGACGTGGGACCTCGTGCAGGCGAAGCGCGGGGACCGGGAGTCGCGGGAATGCCCGCCGAGGTGAGCGTGGTGATCGTGAGCTGGAACACGCGCGACCTGTTGCGGCGCTGCCTCGCTTCGCTGCGCGCCGCGCGCGGCCCGCTGCAGGTGGTGGTCGTGGACAACGGTTCGTCGGACGGCAGCCCCGCGATGGTGCGTACCGAGTTCCCCGAGGTCGAACTGGTCGAGTCGGGCGCCAACCGCGGGTTCGCGTTCGCCACGAACCTCGGGATCGCGCGCGCCACCGGGCGGCACGTCGCGTGGCTCAACTCCGACTGCGAGGTCGCACCCGACGCGCTCGCCACGCTCGTCGCCTACCTCGATGCGCACCCCGAGGTGGGTGCCGTCGGGCCGCGTCTGGTGCACCCCGACGGCCGCCAGCAACCGTCGGCGCAGGCGTTCCCGACCCCGGCCCGACTCGTGGTGCGCGCGCTCGGTCTGCGCGCGATCATGCGCTCGAGCGCGCTGCGTCGCCTGCTGCGGCCCGTGCTCATGCGCATGGGAGGCATGGCACGCGCCTACGCGCAGGCGTTCGAGCGTGCGCCGGGACCGATCGCGGTGGACTGGGTGTCGGGGGCGTGTCTGGTGTCGCCGAGCGGGTTCGCGCGTCACGTGGGGCCGCTCGACGAGGGCTACTTCATGTACTGCGAGGACACCGACTGGTGCCGCCGCGTGCACGAGGCCGGTCGCGAGGTCCATCACCTGCCCGACGTGGAGGTGGTGCACCACGTCGGCGGCAGCGGTGGTTCCACGTTCGTGGCCTACCAGCACGAGCGCAGCCTGCTGCGCTACTTCCTGCGCTGGCAGCCGGCCGCGTTGCGGCACTGGCGTGCGGTGTTCGCGGCCGGCGTCGCGCTGCGCGCCATGCTGGGCGACGTGCGGAGGTTGTTCGGTGGCCCGCCGCACCCGTGGTGGCGTCTTCACGCGTT
>JBEGJG010000058.1:0-10089 GCA_041184705.1 Candidatus Eiseniibacteriota bacterium | reverse complement strand
GGATCGTGGCTGCTGTTCGCGGCCGCGATGACGCTCGGCGTGGCCGTCCATCCGATCGCCGCCGTGGCCCTGCTCGCGTTCACCGCGCTGCAGGTGGTGCGACCGCTCGACTTCACCTCGGCGTATCTCCTCGTGGTGACCGGAGCGTCGTTCATCAACTACACGCGCGGCCGCCTCACGTTCGAGCTCTCGCTCCTGAGCCTGGGGCTCGCCTTCGTGCTGTTCGTGTACGGCCTGCGGCGCCACGAGAGGCTGCTCGCGCTGCCCGTGACGCCGCTCACCACGTTGCTCGCGCCGTGGATGCTGCTCACGCTGGCGAACTTCGTGCGCGGGGTGCTGGCCGGCAACTCCACGCGCTACGCCGGGTTGGAGCTGCTCGCGGGGCTCGCCATGGGAAGCGCCTTCCTGGTGGCGAACCGCTTCCGGGCGAGCGACCTGCGTCTGGCGACCGGTTGGTTGTGGGTGACCGCGCTCGGGCACGCCGCGCTGGGGTTCTGGATCTACTCCATCCTCAAGGTGCGCACCGGCAGCATCTACTTCACGCCCATCCCCGGCCTGGTGGCGGTGCTGCTGTTCAACTTCGCGCTGCGGGCCCGGACCACGCGCCTCGCGTTGCTGTGGGTCGCGGCCATGCTGCCGCTCCTCATGCACCAGTTCCTGTCGTTCACGCGCGGCTACTGGCTCGCCATCCTGATCTCGCTCGTGTTCTCCATGGTGGTGTTCGCGTGGCGTCAGCCCGATGCCGCAGCGCGCTGGCGCCGCTCGGGCACGTTGCTCGCCGCGCTCGCCGGGCTGGGCGTGCTGGGCGCGATCGTGCTGGCGCTCGTGTACGGCATCCGGGGGCTGGGTGAGTTGGCGCTGAGCCGGTTCTCGTCGTCGGTCGGCACCACGTACACGTTCGAGACCTCGTCGAACATCGTGCGTCTGGTCGAGGCCGCCAAGGTGCTGAGCGAGATCCTCAAGGCCCCGCTGCACGGGCACGGCCTCGGCTACGCCTTCACGGTGCGCGAGCCCATCCATCTCGAGTTGATCGAGCAGTGGTACTGCCACCAGAACTACCTGCTCGTGTGGCTCAAGCAGGGACTGGTCGGCCTCGTGCTGTTCGTCGGCACGTTGTTCGCGGGGTTGCGCACGACGCTGAAGGGCCGTGCCCTCGCGGACCCCGTGGCGCAGTCGTGGTGCATGGGCGCGGCCGCCGCGACCGTGTACGTGATCGTGTACGGGCTCGTGCACTTCCCGCTCGCCGAGGTCAACACCACGTTCACGATCGCGCTGCTGTGGGGCAGCTCCGCTGCCCTCACGACGCGCGACTGGCACGAGTTGCGCTGGGGCCGCCCGGTGCCGGGGGATCGCCCATGAGGGTGCTCTACGTCTCGGCGCGTTTCCCGTGGCCGCCCGATCGGGGCGATCGGCTCACCGGTCACGCCCTGTTGCGCGCGCTCGCGGCCCGGCATGAGGTGACGTTGCTGTCGTACGTGGACGGTCACGAGCCGCCCGACGCGTTCGAGGCCCTGCGCGCCCTCGGTGTCCGTGTCGAGACCGTGCACCTGTCGCGCCGCCGGTCGTGGGCGCAGGCGTGGCTCGGACTGCTGTCGTCGCGGCCGTCGCAGGTCGCCTACTACGACTCCGCCGCCATGCAGCGGCGCGCACGAGAGCTCGTCGCCGAGGGCGCCGATGCCGTGTTCGTGCAGTTGTTCCGCATGGCGCCGGCGCTCGAGGGCGTGTCGCACCCGGCGCGCGTGCTGTTTCTGGGCGACTCGCTGGCCATGAACCTCGAGCGCAGCCGCCGCATGCGGCCGTGGTGGATGCGCCCCGGGATCGCGTGGGAGCGTCGTCGCGTGGCGGCCTACGAGGTCGAGGCCGCGCACGCGTTCCGCGAGGCGTGGGTCGTGTCGCCCGTGGACCGCGACGACCTGCACGCGCGCGGAGCGCACAACGTCAGGCTGGTGCCGCACGGTGTGGACGAGCGCCTGTTCGCGGTCGAGCCCGCGCGTGCGAGCGAGCCGCGTCTCATGTTCCTGGGCAACCTGAGCGTGCCGCACAACGTGGACGCCGCGGTGTACGCGGCGCGCGAGGTGTTGCCGCGGGTGCGTGCGGTGAGGCCCGACGCGACGTTGTGGTTGGTGGGTGCGGCGCCCCGTCCCGAGGTGCAGGCCCTCGCCGAAGCACCCGGCGTGACGGTGACCGGTGCGTTGCCCGACCTGGCGCCCGTGCTCGCGGCCGCGCACGTCATGGTGGCTCCGCTCCGATTCTCGTCGGGCATCCAGAACAAGGTGCTCGAGGCCATGGCCGCCGGGCTGCCGGTGGTGACCACCTCGGGTGTGGCCGGCGGGGTGCCCGGATCGGAGGGGTTGTTGCGCGCGGCCGACGACGCCGACGGTCTATCGCGCGAGGTGCTGGCGCTGCTCGCCGACCCTGCGGCCGCGGCCGCTCAGGCCGAGCGCGCCCGAGCGCACGCTCGTGCGCACTTCTCGTGGGATGCGCTCGCGCGCGAACTCGAGCGCGTGGTGCGCGAGGCGCAGTCGCGGTGACCGCCCCGGTCGGCGGCATCGGGCGGCGGATGGCCGCCGACACCGGACAGGCCGCGCTCGGCCGCATCGTCACGCTGGGCGTGTGGACGCTCATGCTGCCGGTGCTGCTGCGCGGACTCGGACCCGAGGGCTTCGCGCTGTGGTCGTTGTTCTTCGCGCTCACCGGGCACCTCTCCGCACTCGACCTCGGCCTCGCGCCCGGCACGTTGCGTCACGTCTCGGCGGCGCGCGCGCGCGACGACGGTCGCGAGGCGGGGGAGTACGCCACGCTCGGGATCGTGGGCTACGTCGTGCTCGGTGCGGGTTGGCTCGCACTCACGCCGCTGCTGCGCGAGCCCGCGCTCGACCTGCTGCGCATCGGCGTCGAGCAGCGTGGGACCGCGGCCTGGCTCGTCACGCTGGGCCCGGTCGCGTTCGCCTCGCTCGGCGCGTCCATGATCCTCGTGACCACGCTTCAGGGCTGGGGGCGGTTCGACCTCGCCAACGGCGTCACCGTGAGCTCGATCGTGGTGCAGGCGGGCGGCGCGCTGTGGGCGCTGCGGCACGGTCACGGTCTGCCCGGCGTGGTCGCGGCCTCGATCGTGGGCACGCTCGCGGCCACGGCGGTCGGTTTCGTGCTGCTGCGTGTGGGCGCGCCCGGCTTCGTGTGGGGTTCGCTGAGAGCCGCCTCGAAGCGCGTGCGCGCGGTGGTGGCGTTCGGCGGTCCCCTGCAGGTCGGCAACGTGCTCGCCGTCGCGCACCAGCAGGTGGACAAACTGCTCCTCGCGCGTTACGTGACGCTCGCCGCGGTCGCGCCGTACGAGTTGGGCCTGCGCGCCTCGACCGTCATGGGCTCGCTGCCGCAGCAGCTGCTCATGGTGCTCGTGTCGGCTGGCGCCCGTCTGCATGCGACCGGGGACGCGGCGGGGATGCGGGCCGTGCACGATCGCACCGCGCGCTGGGTCATGGCGCTCACCGCGTCGATCGCGGCGGCACTCGTGGCCGGTGCGCCGCGCCTGCTCGCGGTCTGGGTCGGCGAGGTGCCCGCGGGGTCGGACCTCGCGGTCGTGGGGCTGTCGCTCGCCATGGTGGCCGCGATCGCGGCCGGCCCGGGCGGCGCTCTGGCCCGTGCCCTCGGACGCACGCGCTACGAGGCCGAGCAGTCCGCGGTCGCGCTGGTGCTGCACGTGGCGCTGGGGTTGTGGGCGGTGCCGCGCTACGGCCTCGTGGGTGCGGTCGCCGCGACCGCGTGCGCCAACCTCGTCTCGAGCGCGTGGTTCATGGTGCGCTTCGCACGCGTGACGGGCTGGGGCGTGCGTGCCCTCGTCGTGCCCGCGATCGCGCCGGTCGTGGTGCTCGGGGTCGTCGGCGCGGCGGGACGCGCGCTCTCGAACCTGCTGCCGCACGCCGCCGGGATCGCCGGTTGGGGGTTCGCCCTGCTCGTGCTCGCGCTGCCCGCGATCGTGGTCGTGCTCACGCTCACGGGGACCGGGTTCCTGCCGCTCGCCGAGTGGCGCGCGTTGCGCGCCGCCTCCCCTCAGGCGCCGACGACCTCGCGGTAGAGCGCGGTCGTCGCGGTCGCCATCGTGCGCGGCGACAGTCGGGCGCGCGCCTCGCGCTCCGCCGCCTCGCCCATGCGCCGCAGTGCGTCGGGCCGGGCCGCGAGCTGACCGATCGCGTCGCCGAACGACACGGTCCAGTCCGCGCGCTCGCGTCCCGCAACGAGCAGTCCGGTGACCCCCGGGGTCACGAGGTCGAGGAACCCGCCGAGTGAGGGAGCCAGCACGGGGAGTCCGCACGCCATCGCCTCGAGCGTCGCGATCGAGAACGTCTCGGTGTGCGAGGCCGCGACGTAGAGGTCGTGCCCGGGGAGCGTGCGCGCGGGTTCGAACGCGGCGTCCTGCCAGCGCACCACGTCCGAGAGCCCGAGGGATCCCGCGCGATCGCGAAGCGGCCCGGCGAGCGGCCCGTCGCCGATGAGCGTGAGTTCCAGCGCGACGCCCGCGGACCGCGCGTGCGCGACCGCCGCGAGCAGATCGTCGTGCCCTTTCACCCAGTGGAACCGTCCCACGCACACCAGGCGCAGGGGGCCCGGAGCACGCTCGGGGCGTGGCGGGATCGGGGCGTCGAGCAGCAGGGGAGAGCTGCCGGCGATGACGCGGATGCGTGCCGTCCACTCCGGGTGGCGAGTGGTCAGCGCCTCGTGTGCCGCCCGCGACGGCACGATGAGCGCGTCGGCGTCACCGTTGGCCATGGCCTCGAGCGTGGTCCACGCCCAGCGGCGCGGCCCCGGCGGAAGGCTCGCCCAGCGCAACTCGTGCACGGTCGCCACCACGTGGCGGGCGCCGGCCGCGCGCGCCACGGTGCGCGCCCAGAACGCGACGCGCGGGCCGTGCGCGTGCACCACGTCCACCTGTCCGAGCAGTCGGGCCCCGAGAGAGCGCGCCTGACCCCAGGCCAGCTTGCGTGCAGGGGCGCCGATCTCGCAGCGGACGCCGCGCGCCGCGAGTGCCTCCACGAGCGGGCCGGGTCCGGGGACGAACAGCCGGGCGGCGACCTCGTGCGGTTCGAACGCGGGGATCAGGGCCTCGAGGTGGCGCTCGACCCCGCTGCGACCCGAGGTCGCGACGAGGTGAGCGACGCGCAGCGGGCGTGCGCTCACGCGCGCGTGGCGCGTCGCGCCAGCAACGCCTGGTAGAGCGCCTCGGTGCGGCGCACCATGCCGCCGACCGAGAACTCCTCGACCCGCGCGAGCCCGCTGGCGCCCATGCGCGCGCGCAGTGTGGGGTCGTCGGCCAGACGTGCGAGGCGGTCGGCGAGCCCCGCGACGTCGCCCGACTCGACGAGGAAGCCGTTCTCGCCCTCGACGATCGCATCGGGGATGCCGCCCACCCGCGTCGCGACCACGGGCAGGCTCGCGGCCATGGCCTGCGAGAGCGTTCGCGGCAGACCCTCGCGGCTCGAGGACAGGACGAACACGTCGAACGCGCGCAACAGTTCGGGGACGTCGCGGCGCAGCCCGAGCAGGCGCACGCGTTCGCCCAGACCCAGGCGGTCCGCCTCGGCCTCGACCTCGGCCCGCTGCCAGCCGTCCCCGACCAGCACGAGGTGCGCGTTCGGCCGCGTCGTCGAGATGCGCGCGAAGGCCCGCAGCATGAGTTCGGGGCACTTGGGAGGGCTGAGTCGTCCGACGTTGCCGACCACGAACGCATCCTCGGGCAGTCCGATGCGTGCGCGCGCGGCGGCGCGATCGAGCGTCACGTCGCGGTAGGCCTCGACCTCGATGCCGGAGCGGATGAGGTGGTACTGCGACGGCGTGCCGATGCCGAGCGCGAGTCCCTCGTCGCGGTACGGCGAGCCCACGACCACGAGCGCGTCGGAGAGTCGTGCGCAGGCGCGCTCGAGCGCGCGGTAGCCCGCAGCGACCGCGGCCGGCTGCTCGTCGTTGAAGCCCCAGCCGTGCACGGTGTGCACCACGACCGGCACGCCCGCGAGCCGTGCGGCCACGCGTCCGACGATCCCGGCCTTCGACGAATGCAGGTGCACGATGTCGTAGCGACCCTCGCGCATGCGGCGGGCGAGTTGCAGCGTGGCGGCGAGGTCGCGAAGCGGCGTGACCTCGCGGAACAGGTCGGGCTCGAACGACAGCGTCACGCCGCGGCGGCGGGCCTCGCCGTGCAGCTCGCCCTCGGGTCCGGTCTCCTCGCCGGTGACGAGCTCGCACGCGTAGCGCGTCGGGTCGAGGTGCTGGCACAGCAGCATCGCGGTCTCCTGCGCACCGCCCACGATGAGGCGCGTGATGACGTGCAGGACGCGGACACGCTCGCTCATGCGGCCTCCGCGGCGGTGCGCAGGGCGTCGGCGAGTCGAGGGGCGACCGCGCGCACCGAGTAGCGGGACTCCAGCGTGGCGCGCGCGGCACGCCCGAGGCGCGCGCGCTCGGCCGGGTCGGCGAGCAGGCGATCGAGCGCGTGCTCGGCCCCCGACCCGTCGCGCACCAGCACCCCGCACGCGCCACCGTCGAGCAGTTCCGCGTGCACGCCGGCGTCCGAGGCCACCGCCGGCAGACCGAGCGCCATCGTGAGCAGCAGTTTGAGTCCGCACTTGCCGCGCTCCCAGTCACCGTCGGTGAGCGGGGCGAGCCCGATGTGCGCGCGTGAGGCGACCGCGCGCTCGGTCGCGAGCGACCACGCGTGCTCGACCACCGTGACGCCGGGCAGCGGGAACGTCGCGCCCACGACGTGCAGCTCGAACGTGCGCCGCTGCGCGAGGCGCTGCAGCGCCGGGCCCCACGCACGCAGGTAGCGCGCCGTGCTGGGGCTGCCGATCCACAACAGGCGCAGCGTGCCGTCGTCGGCGAGGTTGTTCGGCCGCCAGGCGTCGGCGTCCACGCTGGTGGGGACCACGCGCACCGAGGCCGGGTCGCGTCCCGGACGCTGCGTGCGCGCCCAGTCGGCGAGCCACGCGTTGCCCGCGGTCACGATGGCCGCGCCCGCGGCGAGCGCGGCGGCGCTGCCGTGCGCCTTGAGTGCGACGAGGCGGCGGTTGGCCTCGCTCACGTTGGGCAGGAACACCGCGTCGTCGAGATCGAACACCCAGCGCGGCTGTCGCGCGCGCAGCGCGTCGAGCGGCCAGTGGCCCGCGAGCGGCCACAGCTCGCGATGCACGAACGCCACGTCGTGGCGGCCCGCACGTGCGAGGTCGCGCACGCGGCGCGCGGTGAGCCGAGCGAGGTCGGTGGCCTTGGCGACCACGCGGCCGCGCGTGTGAAGTCGCGCCCACGCCGCGTCGTCGAAGAACGGGGCGACCTCGAGCTCGACGCCGAGCGCGCGCAGCGGCTCACGCCACTGGTGGACGCGGTAGCGTCCGGCGGCGCCGTCGAGCGGCTGCGGCGTGAGGGCGAGCGCGCGCAGCATCAGGCGCGCTCCCCGGTGGCGACGGCGTCGTGTCCGGCGCGCACGAGGACCGCGGTCCACATCGCGAGCTGGGCCACGCTCACCGTGCCCACGAGGTTGTCGCCGGTCATGTTGGCGACGAGGATCGCGGTGAGCAGCGGGGCGTGGAAGCGCGCCATGTGATGCGCCAGCGTGCCGCGCGGCGCGCTGCGCCCCACGGTGTGGCCGAGGCGGAACAGTTCGACGATCGCCCACACGAGCAACGCGAGCCCGAGCACGCCCATGCTCACGAGGATCTCGTAGTAGAAGTTCTCGACCGTGCCGAAGACGATGCGCAGGTCGTTGTAGCGGTGGCTCACGAAGCGGTAGCCGAGGTAGCCCACGCCCGTCCACGGGTGGTCGAGGAACACGCCCCACGCCGTCTGCCAGCCGTACACGCGCTGGAAGAACGAGAACGCCTCGAACGAACCCTTCTCGACCACCACGGTGCGCGCCATGCGCGTCCAGAAGGTGGCGGGCAACAGCGGCAGCAACGCGGCCACGCCCACGACTCCGGCGAGCAGGCGGCCGATCGGCACCCAGCGCAGCGCGAACAGCCCGAACGCGCCCCACGCGAGCAACGCCGAACGCGACTGCGTGAGCGCGAGCATGAGCACGAGCGCCAGCCCGAGCAGCAGGTTGCGCGCATCGGGGCGCATGGCCTCGCGCACGAGCAGCACCACGCCCACGAGCAGCACGGCGGCCCCCGCCTCGTTGGGGCTCGCGATCGGGGCGTCGGGGTTGTTCACGAACAGCGTCATGCCGGCGCGCGGCACCTCCCAGAACAGCGTGCCCACGAGGTTCACCGCGACCAGTGCGGCGCCGGCCACGAACAGGGCGTTCCACGCCTGCTCGACCCGTTCGCGCCGATCGAGCCAGAACCGGCACAGCGGGTAGAGCGCGAGCCCCTGCAGGGCGCGGAACAGCATGAGCCCGGAGTCGGCGGCGCGATCCCAGCCCACGAGCAGACCCGTCTGCGCGAGCGACAGCACGGCCGCCGCGTAGAAGACGAGCGTGGCGCGCACGAGTCGGCGCTCGGCGGTGTCGATCGCGTTGCGCTCGGTCGTGGGCGCGATCGCGACATCACGGGGCCGCCCGCCCGCAGCGAACAGCGTGGCGAGCACGACCGGGGGCAGCAGCAGGTCGAACGGGGTGACCGAGCGCAGCCCGCTCACGCGGCAGACGACGAGCAGGATCGTGGAGCCGATGAGCACGCACAGCCCGGCGAACGGCCAGCGCGCACCCGCGGCGAGCGCGCCGAGGAGCACGAGGGTCCCGAGCGGGATCGCCCAGTGCGGGGCGGGGTCGCCCGCGGCGAGCCCGACGAGGAGCGCGAGAGCGGGGATGGCCACGGCGGGCCACCACGCCGAGGGCGTGAACGGGATCGAGCGCGGGGAGGTGGCGCCGGTCACGGCTCGCGGGCGAGGCTCGCCGCGGTCCAGGCCGCGCAGCCGAGCGCGGCGACGAGGGTGGCGGCGAACACGATGAGCCAGCGCACCGGACGCGACTTGAGCTGCGGCGGGCGGGCGGCGTCGAGCACCGTGACGGTCGGCGTGTCGCGCGTCTCCTGCATGCGCGCGTCCTCGACCTGTGCGGTCAGGAGCACGACCAGCTTGCGCTGCACCTCGACGTCGAGCGTGAGCCGGGCGCCCTCCTTCTTGAGCGCGGGCAGCTTGGCGATCTCGCGGTCGAGTGCGGACAACTGCTTCTCGATGCCCGTGCGCTCCACGCTGCCGGGCTCGGTGTAGCTCGTGACGTACGAGCGCTGGGTCTCGAGCGCGAACTTCTGCGCGAGGATGTCGGACAGGCCGCGCGCCGCCTCGGCGTCGGCGGCCGACACCACGCGGTTCTGGCGCTCGTAGGTCTGCAGCGAGTCCTCGGCCGCGGTGAGCTGGCCCTCGACCTCCTCGAGGCGGCCCTCGAGGAACTGGCGCAACCGCTTGCCGCGCGTCTTGTAGGTCTCGACGTTGAAGCGGTCGAGTTCCGCGACGAGGAAGTTGGTGACGTCGGCGGCGCGCCGCGGGTCGCGGTCCTCGAACGCCACCGTGAGCATGCCGGCGGCGTTGACCTCGACCGCGAGGTGGCGACGGAACTCCTTGAGCGTGCGGTCCGGCCCCTTCTTGCGGTACACCGCCGCGAGACCGAAACGCTCGATGGCCGCTTCGTTCAGCAGCCGACTCTCGAGGATCTCACCGAACACGTCCGACGGCGTGCTGCTGGTGGACAGGCCGAGTTGGCTGAGCGCGGCCGACTGGATGATGCCGGTGAGCATCCCGAACGACGTGCCGCCCGCATCGGTGGGGGGCAGGAGCGTGCTCTCGGCCCGATACCAGGACGGCAGCAGGAACGCGACGAGGGTCGCGACCAGTGCGGTGCCACCGACGATCGCCGCGTACCGGCGGGCGTGGCGTCGCAACAGTGCGAGGAAGCGCTCGGAGGGGTTCGGGGACGACTGCAATCGGACCTCGTCGGACACGGGTTCCAGGGGGTGCGGGGCAGCCGATGCCGCCGGCGGCGAGGCCTCGCCCGTGGGCGGTCCGGGCACGGGCGACCGCCATCCCCCCGTCATCCGGGACGGGGCGACAACGGACCGTAGGGTCCGAGGGCGAATACCGTCAAGAGGTTGACCCCTCCCGGGGCCCCCC
>JBEGJG010000057.1:0-10114 GCA_041184705.1 Candidatus Eiseniibacteriota bacterium | reverse complement strand
GTGCCCAGCAGCGCGGTCTCCTGCACGGTGTGGCCCCCACTGCCCTTGAGCCCGAGCGCGTCCACGATCATGGGGACGATCCCGTGAAGGTGCGAGACGTCGGCCGCACCGGCACGCGCCGGATCCACCGCCGTGAGCGGACGGAACCCGAGGTCGCGACTCGCCCGATCGGCCATCGCCAGCAGCCGACGGTTGCCGTCGGTGGGAGGGAGCGGCGGGTAGCCGTCGTCGAACACGATCGAGGCCTCGCACCGGGGGTGCGTGTCGGCCACGATGCGCTCCATCACCTCACGCGCGCGTCGCAGCTGTTCGGGCGCGATCACGCGCAGGTCCCCGCTCACGAGCGTGCTCTCGGCGACCACGTTGTTCTTGCCGAACGCCGTGCCGCGGGAGCCGATCGGGTCCTGTGTGATGGTGGTGCCGCCCAGCACGAGACCGGGGTTGAACGTGAGGTACGGCTCGAACGCGAGCGAGTCGCGGAAGGTCTGCAGGATGCGGGCGGCCTCGAGGATCGCCCCCGGCCCCACGTCCTCGGTCATGACCTGCGACGAGTGCGCGGGCGTGCCGCGCACGCGGAGCCGCCACGAGGTGCTACCGCGTCGCGCGATGACCACGCGATCGGGATGACCGTCGCCGTCCTCGAACCCCAGGGCCGCGGTCGCGCCCTGCGAGGCTGCGATCAGGTCGGCGCGCGCGGCCGCGAGCGGTGAGCCCGTGCGCTCCTCGTCACCGGTCAGCACCACCGTGAGGCGCAGGTCGTCGAGGCGGCCCGCATCGCGCAAGGCCCGCAGCGCGGTGAGCATCACCACGATGCCACCCTTCATGTCGGTGACGCCGGGGCCGCTCGCGGTGGCATCGTCGAGTCGCGTGAAGCGCTGGAACGGCGAGTCGGGCTCGAACACCGTGTCGAGGTGCCCCACCAGCACCACCTTGGGGCCACGTCGTCCGTGCTCGGCCACGAGATGGCCGGCTCGGCCCCACGCCGCACCGTCCACCCAGCGGGTGCGGAATCCGAGGCGCCGGAACTCGGCCTCGAACAGGTCGCCGACCCGACGGACGCCTGCGAGGTGGAGCGTGCCGCTGTTCTCGTTCACGGCGCGCTCGAGCAGTGCGAGCGCTTCGGGAGCGTTGCGGTCCACGCTCGCCACCATGCGCTGCTCCTTCGGGGAGAGCGGCGAAGCGGGCGCGACCCGTCGTGCGGCGAACGCGGGTGGCGCGAGCAGCGACAGTGCGAGGAGGACCAGAAGAGGGGCGCGACGCATGACGGCATGATGCCGCGCCCGTCGAGCCCTCACAACCCGGTCACTCCGTAAGGGTGCCGGCGGCGTCCTCGCGCACGAACACGACCGCGCCCAACGCGCCCGACCTCGCGTGTCCCCCGAGCACGAATCCCGTCGGCGGCGTGCGCGATTCGAACGCGTGTCGCCAGGCCTCCTCGCCCGGACGGCGCACGAGCCACTCGTCGGTGAGCACCACCGCCACGGGGCGCAGTCGCTCGGGCATGCGCAAGAGGTCGTCGGGGGTGAGCGGGACGATCGTCACCGCGCGGTCGGCGTACCACGCGAACCAAGGAGGGGCGTCGCTCGCGACCACGCCTTCGTTCGGCAGCATGGCGCGCACCGCCAGGCCCACGCCGCGCCAGTCGCGCTCGCGGATCGCCACGGGGCGGCCCGAGGTGGAGCGCCAGGTGAAAGCCAGCGGGAGCGCACCGGCCAGCACCGCGACGAGGAGCACCGCGTTCACGAGCCCACGCCGTCCGCGTCCGATCGCCTCGGCGAGGCGCGCGAGGCCCGCCACCGCCATCGCGAGGGTGAGGCCGAGGAGGGGGAACAGCATGCGCGGGTCGGCCACCGTGGCGGCGCTGATGGCGACCAACGTGGTCGCGGCCGCGAGCCCGGTGAGCACGAACGCGCGGGCGCGCGCATCGGCGCTGCGCAGCGCGAGCACCCCCGCGACGATCGCGAACACGCCGGGCCAGCGTCCGCCGAGCGACCACGCGGCGTAGGCCAGCGCGCGCACGTTGTGCTCGAACTTGGCCATGAACGCCGCCGGGTGCGTGCGCACCCACTCGATCGCGTCGGGTGGGGGCATCATGCGGTTCAGGCGCGCCACGGTGAACCCGGGGTCGAGACCGGTCAGCAGCAGATAGGCGGCCGAGCCGGGATGCCCGCCCGCGTACGACAGCGTCTGCAGGAGCCATGCCGCCCCCACGAGCGGCACGAACCCGAACGCCAGACGCAGCAGCGAGGGGAGACGTCTCGTGGCCGGTGTGAGCGCGAGGAATCCGATCACCAGTGCCGGCAGCAGCGGCAGCAGGACGGGGCGGGTGAGGTGGGCGAGCGCGAGCAGCAGCCCGAGCCGTGCCGGGCGCGGGTGCTCGGGGGTCTCCCACAGCACCACGAGGATCGCGGCGAGCAGAAGGGCGAACGGCATCTCGGTCATGCCTGTGACCGCGAATCCCAAAGCCCACGGGGTCATGGCGAACACCAGACCCGCGGCGGCCGCGGCCATGGCGGACGAGGTGAGCCCCCACGCGAGGCGGGCGGTGAGGAGCGTGGCGCCCACGAACGCGAGCAGCGGGGGGACGAGCGTGGCGTCGGGCGTGGCACCGAACAGCGCGAACGCCAGCGCGTCGAGCCCCGGCACCATCGGCTGGCCCGCGATGAGCGGCCAGGGCGGACCGGTGAGGTCGCCCACCAGCGCGGGGTGCACGAACGGGGTCGCCAGCCGGCCGGTCGCGAGCCACGTACGCCCGGCCAGTGCATACTGTGCACCGTCGAAACTGAAGCGGGCGGCATCGGGCGCGAGCACGGTGAGCCACGCGTGCAGCAGTCCGGTCGCGAACGCGAACGACGCGAGCGCTGGCCAGAACAGTGGCGACAGGCGATGTTCCCCGGCGGACCGGATCATGGAGGATCTCCCGATGGGTCGTTCGGCTCGGCACTCTACACGAGGGGCGCGATGAGCGGCCATGCGACCGTGCGCGCCGCATGGTTCGTGGCCGCGCTGCTCGCCGCCGGTGGCGCGCTGTCGCCCACCGGACTGCTGCCGGTCGCACTGGCGCTGCCCGCGGTCGTGATCGTGACCGCGCTCGCGCCCGGGGCGTGGCTCGCGCGCCGCGCGCTGCCCGACGCCCCGCACACCGCGCGCTTCGCGCTCGCGCTGCTGCTCGCCCCCGCGGTGAGCGGTGCGTCGTGGACGCTGCTGCGTATGGCGCTGGGTGACGCCGCTCTCGCCGCCCGCGTGCTGGCCGGCACGGTCGCCGTCCTTTCGGCGTGGGAGGGCATTCGACCGCGCGCGCGGGCCGCGACCCCGCGCGGTGGGGTGGCGATCTGGGTCGTCGCGGGTCTCGCCTGCGCCACGCTCGCGGCGGCTTATCTGCTGGACCCCATCCTGTTGGTGCGCAGCGACGGTTCGTTCCACGCCGGCGTGGCGCAGGCCGTGCTGCGGTCGGTGATGCCCGAGGACCCGTTCTTCGCGGGGCTGCCGCTGCGCTACTTCTGGGGGCTGCACGCCGCGGTCGCGGCCGGGCTCGCGCTCGTGCCCGCGTTGTCGGCGGCGGCCCTGCTCGCGGTCGCGAACCTCGGCGCGCTCGTCGCGGCCCTGCTCGCGACCGCCGCGCTCGCCGAGCGTCTGGGGGCGGGGCCTCGCGTGCGTGCGCTCGCCGCGCCACTGCTGTTGGCGGGTACGGTGCCGTTCGGTTGGGTCGTGCTCGCGGCGAGGTCGCTCGTGGGCGAGACGCGCGGTGCCGCGGGCCTCGGCCCCGAACTGGGTTCAGGCGCCGACCTCGCGCTGCGCGCACTCGACCCCGGGCTGCTGCACCCGTCGCTCACGCTGCCCCTCGACAAGTTCGTCGTGCTCACGCCGTTCGCGTGGGGGCTCGCGGCTTCGCCCCTGCTGGCGTGGCTGGCCTGCGAAGCGCTCGCCGCGCACACGTGGCGCGCTCGCATGGGGCTCGCGCTGGCCGTGGCGGCCACCTCCTTCGTCCACCCGGTCGCGGGTGCGTTGCTCGCGGGTGCGGTGGCGCTGGCCGCACTCGTGTGCGCCGCGCGCGATCGCGGCTCCCGTCCCGCGGCGCTCGGGGTGGTCCTCGCGGTCGTCGCCGGTGTGTTGCTGGTGGCCCCGTACCTCGCGGCTCTGGTGCCCGCCACCGGGGGAGGCGCGAGTGCGATCGGGTGGGGCGTGAGCACGCGTGCGCTGCTCTCGGTGGTGTGGGGCGGGGCCGCTCTGTTCCCGCTCGCGTGGTTCGCGCTCGCGCGCGTGCCCGGGCCCGAGCGAGCGCTCGTGGGGGGTATGATCGTCGTGCTCGTGCTGCCCGCGCTCGTGCTGGTGGCCGGTGGCGACAATCAGAGCAAGGCGCTCAATCTCGCCTTCGCGCTCGCGGCCGCACCGGCCGCGGTCGGACTCGCGATGCTCGCTCGCCCGGGTGCGCGTCGGGGGGTGGCCGTCGCGACGATCGTCCTCGCGTGTGGCCCCGCGCTCGTCGCCCTGCTGTGGGCGTACCGCCAGCAGGACGCCATGAGCGCCGATTCGCCGTGGCCAGCCCCGTTCGCGCTCGTCGAGGCGATCGAACGCGACACGGCGCGCGACGCGGTGCTGGTGGTGGCGGATCCCGACACGAGGCGCGGTGCCGCACCGATCCTGCCGGGTGCGACCGGCCGCGCCCTGTTGTGGAGTGGAGGCGCGCTCGCGGGGAAGTGGGGCCACGATGCGGCCGTGCTCGCGCAGCGCGAGGGCGCGGCCGCTGCGCTCGCGCGTGGCGAGTGGCCGAGCGGGCCGCTCGATCCCGCGTGGCCCGCTCGCGAGCGCGAGGTGTGGACGGTGGTGCGCGAGGATTCGGCCGCGGGTGCCGCGCTCGCACCCGAGGCGGTGCGCGTGGCGGGCTGGGTGCTCGCGCGCGTGCCGCGCCCCTGAGTCCTCGGGCTCGTCGCACCGGTCGCACGGCGGGCATGCGAAGGGGCGGGTGGTCGCCCACCCGCCCCGTGTCGTGGTGATCCCGATCGGATCACCGCATCACATGTGCGCGATCACCGCATCGCCGAACTGGCTGCACTTGACCTCGGTCGCGCCCTGCATGAGGCGGGCGAAGTCGTAGGTCACGGTGCGCGCCGCGATGGCGCCGTCCATGCCGCGGATGACGAGGTCGGCCGCCTCGTTCCAGCCGAGGTAGCGCAGCATCATCTCGCCCGACAGGATGACCGAGCCCGGGTTCACCCGGTCGAGGTTCGCGTACTTGGGGGCGGTGCCGTGCGTGGCCTCGAACACCGCGTGTCCCGTGACGTAGTTGATGTTGCCGCCCGGGGCGATGCCGATGCCGCCGACCTGTGCCGCGAGCGCGTCCGAGAGGTAATCGCCGTTCAGGTTGAGCGTGGCGATGACGTCGAACTCGTCGGGGCGCGTGAGGATCTGCTGCAGCGTGATGTCCGCGATGGCGTCCTTCACCAGCACGCGACCGGCGCCCAACGCGGCCTTCTGCTCGGCGTTCGCGGCGTCCTCGCCCTTGGCGGCCTTGGTGCGCTCCCACTGCTCCCACGTGTACACGCGATCACCGAACTCGCGCTCGGCGAGTGCGTAGCCCCAGTTGCGGAACGCACCCTCGGTGAACTTCATGATGTTGCCCTTGTGCACCAGCGTGACGCTCTTGCGCTTCTGCGCGATCGCGTACTCGAGGGCCGAGCGGATGAGGCGCTCGCTGCCCTCCTGCGAGACGGGCTTGAACCCGATGCCGCTGCTGGCGGGGAAGCGGATCTTCTTGTGGCTCGAGGGGAACTCCTTCTCGAGGAACGCGAGCACCTTGGCGGCCTCGGCGCTGCCCGCCTGGAACTCGATACCGGCGTAGATGTCCTCGGTGTTCTCGCGGAAGATCACCATGTCCACCTTCTCCGGCGCCTTCACGGGCGAGGGCACGCCCTGGAACCAGCGCACGGGACGCAGGCACACGTAGAGGTCGAGGATCTGCCGCAGCGCCACGTTGAGCGACCGGATCCCGCCGCCGATCGGCGTGGTGAGCGGTCCCTTGATGCCCACGAGGTAGGTGCGGAACGCGTCGAGCGTCTCGTCGGGAAGCCAGTTGCCGGTCTGGTCGAACGCCTTCTGCCCGGCCAGCACCTCGCGCCACACGATGCTGCGCTGGCCGCCGTACGCCTTGGCCACGGCGGCGTCGAGCACGCGCACCGAGGCGCGCCAGATGTCGGGGCCGGTGCCGTCGCCCTCGATGAACGGGAGGATGGGATGGTTCGGGACGACCATGCGGCCGTCCCGCAGGACGATCGGTTCTCCGTTCTGCGGGCTGCTCATCGGGACGGGCTCCTGGGATGGGGTGGTTCGGGACGGGCGTCCGGATCCGCGGCTCCGCGGCGTAGGCGACGGGACGCCCGATAGGGTGCGACGTCGAGGACCTCGTTGCGCTCGTGCGTCGCCTGCATGCGGTGCCACCAGGCGACCCCGAGCAACTCCTCGTGGTGGGCCAGGAACGCGGCGAGCAGGTCACCGCGCAGGCCGAGGAAGGTCCGGAATTCCTCGGGGAAGATATCGCGCTCGCCCACGTAATACCAAGGCTCCCCGGCGGTGTCCTCGCCGTCGGCCCGGGCGGCGGGGAGTTCGCGGAAGCGGCACTCGGTGAGTGCGGCCAACTCATCGTAGTCGTAGAAGATGAGCCGCCCGTGGCGCGAGACCCCGAAGTTCTTGAGCAGCATGTCGCCGGGGAAGATGTTGGTGGCCGCGAGGTCGCGCAGGGCCTGCCCGTAGTCGAGCACCGCCTCGCGAGCGGCGAGGGGCGAGGCCTCGCGCAGGTAGAGGTCGAGCGGACGCAGACGGCGCTCGGTGTAGAGGTGGTGCACGATCACGGTGTCGCCGCGCACCTCCACGGTCTCGCCCGCGAGCCGCAGCAGCATCTCGAGCAGTTCGGGCTCGAAGCGCTCGCGCGCGAACGTGAGGTGCTCGAACTCCTGCGCGTCGGCGAGTCGTCCCGCACGGTCGTGCCGGAACACGAGTCGGTACTTGGCGCGCACCTCCTCGTGCGTGACCGTCTTGGGCGGGTCGAAGCGGTCGCGGATGACCTTGAAGACCACGTCGAAGCCCGGCAGCGTGAACACGCACATCACCATGCCGCGTGTTCCCGGAGCGATCGTGAACCGGTCGTCGGTGGTGGCGAGGTGGTGCAGCAGCGAGCGGTAAAGCTCGGTCTTGCCGTGTCGGTGGTGCCCGATCGCGTTGTAGAGTTCGGCGATGGGCTTGCGCGGCATGATGAGGCGCAGGTAGTCCACCAGTTCACGCGGGCGTTCGTGCGCCACCATGAAGTACGAGCGCGTGAAGCTGAACACCACGCTCACCTCGTCCTCGGACGTGAGCACCGCGTCGAGCACGAGTCGGCCATGCGCGTTGCGCAGCCCGATGAGGAACGGCATGGCGGTGCCGTCGGTGAGCAGTCGTCCCACGAGGTAGGCGCCCTGCCCGCGGTAGAACACCGGGCGGGCGAGTTCGAGCGCGCGGATGCGGCGCACGTCGGCCTCGTCCACGATGGCGGCGGCCGCACGACGGGCATCGCCTTCCAGATCGTCGAACGGCAGGTCGAAGGCCTGATCCTCGAGCACGCGGCGCACGAGCCCCGCGAGCCGGTCCTGGCGCGGCCACACGGTGGTGAGGCCCTCGGGCACCGCGCCGGGCACCGACGACATGCGGATGGCCACGAACTCGAGCCCCGGGTCCACGCCGACGGTCGCGAACGTGCGTCGGGCGCAGGAGTTGAAGAAGGTCTCGGCGAGCTCGGTGTCGCCGCGTCCGCTCACGCGGCGGGCGTACGCGTCGCGAATGGTGACCCACGTGTCGCGGTCGTGGGCGAGCGCGCCGAGCCGCTCGCGCAGTCCCGTCAGCGCCTCGAGCACGCTCTCGCCGTAGAGGTCGAGCCGGCGCGCGGAGTCGCGCTGCGCGGCCAGACCGTCGCGGCGTTCGAAGTGTCGTCGGGCGCGTGCGGTGATGCCCGCGAAGCGCTCGCGATAGCCCTCGAACGCGTGCAGCAGGACGTTGGCGCCCGCCTCGTCCCAGGGAGCGAGGGTCTCGGGCGCCATCGCGTCAGTGCGAGGTGAGGCTCGCGAGCATCGCGTCGAAGTCGGCGGTGACGCCGTCGATCGCGGCCGCCGGCCCGGTCATCTTGAAGAACACCATACCCTCGGGCCCATCCACGAGTGCGCCGAGCATCTTCCAACCCGTCTCGCGACCGGTCGCCTGCATGTCGGGGCCGGGCACGAGGAACGTGCCCGCGAACGCCACGCGCGTCACGCGCAGCCCGGCGATGGTGCGCGTGTCGCGCACGGGATTGGGGCGCTCCTCGAACTGACCGGCCCAGCGGTCGATGTTCTCGTCCACCGTGCCACCCTGTCCCGGGCCGAACCAGAACACCGCGCACTCGGTGCCATCCACCAGATAGGTCGCGACGCGCATGGGCTTCTGGGGGCCCTCGCTCCAGCCCTTCGGCACCGTCCAGTGCACACCCGGGTCGGTCGGTCCGTGGGCCTCGCCCGACGCCTCACCGGACATCGTCCCCCCCGCGTTGGAGGCGGGCTCGGGCGGGACCGAGAAGTGCTTCCACGAGGCGAACCCGAGGGCGGCGACGACCACGACGAGGGCGATACCGATCCAGCGGACCATGGACTTCCTCCGGGGATGGGGGCGGGGTCGCTCCGGGCGCGACCGTGCTCATGAGACTAACCGAGTCGGGCGCGCGAGGCATCCCGGGGCGGGGCAAGACGGGACCCCGGTCGGCGGGGCCGACCGGGGTCCGGGAGCATCCGGGACGCGACCGCGCAGCGCGCGGCGGCGATCACTGGGCCTTGTTCACCTGCAGGTTGAGCACGATGTCCACGTCGTCGCCGAGCACGAAGCCGCCCGTGTCGAGCGCACGGTTCCACACGATGCCGTAGTCCTTGCGGTTGATCGTGGTGCGGGCCGAGAAGCCACCCTTCTTGTCGTTCGCGCCCAGGAACTCGGCGTCGAACACGACCGACTTGGTGACACCGTGCATGGTGAAGTCACCGGTGACCTTGTACTTGTTCTTGCCCGCGGCCTCGACCTTCTTGCTCTTGAAGGTGATGGTCGGGAACTTCTCGGTCTCGAAGAAGTCCGCGCTGCGCAGGTGCCCGTCGCGCTTCTCGTTGCCCGTGTCCACGCTGGCCGCGTTCACCGAGGCGTCCACCGAGATCTTCGAGGCGTTCTCGGCGTCGAACACGATCGTGCCCGTGAACTCGCGGAACACGCCGCGGACCTTCGAGAACATGTGCTTCACCTCGAAGCTCACGTCGGTGTGGACGCCGTCGATCGTCCAGTTGCTGGGAGCGGCGGCGGCGAGAGACGCCGACAGGGCGAGGGCGAGGCTGGCGACGAGCGAGCGGAACGCGAGCTTCATGGGCGACTCCTGTGAGTGATGGGATGGCCCGAGGGCCGGGGAGTGGACCGCATCGGCACGACCACCCGAGCGGTTCGAGGGGCGGTGCGGGAGCACCACCATGTCCGAGACCGTCCGATGGTGCAACTTCGCAAACGGTTCGCACGATTGACGATGCGCTGACATGTGTTGCAACACGCAAAGCCTCGCACGCCCCGTGACGGCTGTCCAGCGGGCTCCCTCCGTACGGTCGCGGGCCGCCGCCCCCGCTACATGGTGGGGCGGCCGCCTTTCCCGGTGGGTTGCGGGGACACGCAACGACAACGACTTGCCGTCCTGATGACGGGCTCTCAGGCGAACGTTCCGGGGGGGGGGCCACGAGCCTTCGCGGGTACTCGAGCCGCAGTGCGAAGGGATCCCTTCGCTGGACGTCAGGCCGCGGGCGGGGCCAGCACCGCGCGCTCGGACTCGAACTCCGGCACCCCGCTCGTGCCGTCCATCGCCAACCCGGCGAGGATGCGCCCCATGAGCGGGCCGAACTTGAACCCGTGCCCCGAACACGCCGAGGCCACCACCACGGCGGGTGCGCCCGGGAGAGGTCCGACCACGAACCGCTCGTCGGGGGTGTTCGTGTACAGGCAGGTCTCGCGATGAAGCGTGGGGCCGAGCGGTACGGCCAACTGGCGCCGCAGGAAGGCGCGCACGCGTTCGATCGCGTCGGGGTCGGGGCCGGGG
>JBEGJG010000056.1:0-19879 GCA_041184705.1 Candidatus Eiseniibacteriota bacterium | reverse complement strand
CCAGGGGCTGGCCGCGTTCGAGGGCCGCGTCACGCTGCTGGGGTTCGTGGGGCAGCTGGACCCGCCGCGCCCCGAGGCGCGGACCGCGGTCGCGCTCTGCCGTACCGCGGGCGTGCGCGCCGTGATGCTGACCGGCGACCACCGTGCGACCGCGCTCGCCATCGCACGCGACCTCGGGCTCGCGACCACGGCCGACACATGCGTGGACGGGGCCGAACTGGAGCGCATGGACGACGCGACGCTCGCTGCGCGGGCGGCGCGGATCGCGGTGTTCGCACGCGTGCACCCGGCGCAGAAGCTGCGCATCGTGCAGGCGTTGCGCGGGCGCGGCGAGGTGGTCGCCATGACGGGCGACGGCGTGAACGACGCGCCGGCGCTCGTGAGCGCCGACGTGGGCGTGGCCATGGGGCGCGGGGGCACCGAGGTGGCCAAGGAGTCGTCGGACCTCGTGCTGGCCGACGACGACTTCGCGACGCTCGTGGCCGCGGTCGAGGAGGGGCGCGTGGTGCGCGGCAACATCGGCAAGGCCGTGCTGCTGCTCGTCTCGACCTCGGCCGCCGAGGTCACGGTGCTGCTGCTCGCGCTCGCCGTGGGGCTGCCTCTGCCGTTCGTGGCGGTGCAGATCCTGTGGAACAACCTCGTCACCGAGGGCCTCGTCACCATCCACCTCGTCATGGAACCGGCCGAGGGCGACGAGATGGGGCGCCCGCCGCGTCCCGCCGACGAGCCGCTCGTGGACCGCACCGTGCTCGTACGCATGGCGGTGATGGTGCCGGTCATGGTGGCGGTCACGCTGGGCTGGTTCGCGGCCCGGATGGCGGCCGGAGTGCCCGAGGCCCAGGCGCGCACCGAGACGTTCACGCTGCTCGCGCTCTGCGAGTGGTTCAACGTGCTCAACTGCCGTTCGGCGACGCGCTCGGCGCTCGACCGCGGTCTGCTGCGCAACCGCTGGCTCGCCGTGGGTCTGCTCACCGGCAACCTGCTTCAGGCCGCGGTGGTGTTCTGGGCGCCGCTCGGGCGCTGGTTCCACACCGTGCCGATCGAGCCGCGCGAGGTGCTGGTGCTGGGCGTGCTGGCGAGCGCGGTGCTGTGGGCCGAGGAGGGGCGCAAGTTCCTGGTGCGCCGCCGTGCGGTGCGAGCGGCCTAGGCGATCGAGCCCGGAAGCGCGGCGGCGAGCTCGCTCGGCAGTTCGCGGTCGCGCGCGGCCACACCCACCTCGGTCGAGCCGAGCACCGCGTCCTCCACGACCACGCCGCGCAGCAGCGGGTTGGGCACCATCTCGAAGTACACGTTGCGCGGCCGCACGCCGGCGGGAGGGGCGTCCCAGATCTCGGCGGGCGGCATCTCGGCGATGCCGAGCGCGCCGGTCGTGGCCGGGAGCAGCTTCTTGCGCACCGCGATCGCCCACACCGGCACACCGTGCTCGCGCGCGGCGAGGGCGGCGGTGTAGGAGCCGATCTTGTTGAGCACGCCGTGCTCGGTCACCGCGTCGGCCCCGATCCACAGCGCCTGCGCCTGCGACAGCAGCATGGGCAGGGCGGCGTCGGCCACCACCCAGACCTCGATCCCGGCCGCGGCGAGCGCACGCGCGGTCTCGCGGCCCTCGAAGCGCGGGCGACTCTCGGCGACGATGACTCGCGGCGGACGGCCGGCCTCGGCGAGCGCGTGCAGGGCGGCGAGCACGCCCTCGCTCGCCGACAGCGTGGCGATCCACGGTTGCTTGGCGGACACGAGTCGCGTGGCGAGCGCCGCGGCGTCACGCACCGCGGCCGCGAGGTCGCGGCGCTCCACCTCGCAGCTGTCGCCGACGAAGCGACGCAGGTCGGCCGCACGGTCCCCGCGCGCCACGCTGGTCTCGGACACCCGGAACGCACGGGCGGCCAGCTGGTGCACGAGCGCCATGCTGGGTTGTGCGGCCTGCCCCTCGCGCAGCAGCGCGAACAGGGCCGCGTGCGCGCTCGCGGCGTCGGGGCTGCGGTCGGTCTCGACCCAGCGCTCCACCGAGGTGAGGAACGCGCGGGCCACGCCGCCGGAACCCGAGGTGTGGTCGTCCACGAACGCGCCGCTCATCGTGCGCGCCCCGGATGCGGGCGGGAGGGGACCACGCCGGGCCCCCTCACTTGCCGAGCAGCTGGTTGAGCCAGACGATCGTGGTCTGCCGACCGAGCTCGCCGAACGCCTCGGTGAGCGGGATCTCCTTGGGGCAGGCCTCGACGCACGCCTGCGCGTTGCCGCAGTCCACGATGCCGCCGCGTCCCATGATCGCCTCGAGACGCTCCTTGGCGTTCATGCGGCCGGTCGGGTGGGCGTTGAACAGGCGCACCTGCGCGAGCGGCGCCGGGCCGATGAACTCGGACTGGGCGTTGTACTGCGGGCAGACCTCCATGCAGCACCCGCACGTCATGCAGCGCGAGAACAGGTAGCTCACCTCGGCCTCGCTCGCCGAGCGGCGCGGGCCGGGGCCCAGATCGTACGAGCCGTCGATCGGGATCCACGCCTTGACGCGCTTGAGTGAGTCGAACATCGGGGTGCGGTCCACCTGCAGGTCGCGTACGACCGGGAACTTCGTGAGCGGCTCGAGCGTGACCGGCCCGTCGCCGAGCCCGTCCACGAGCGCCGTGCACGACTGTCGCGGCTTGCCGTTCACGAGCATGGTGCACGAGCCGCACACCTCCTCGAGGCACGACGACTCCCAGTGCACGGGCGTGGTGGGGCGGCCCTGCTTGGTGACCGGGTTCTTGCGGATCTCCATGAGGCACGAGATCACGTTCATGTTGGGCTGCCAGGGGAGCGCGAACTCCTCCCAGCGCGGCGAAGTCGTCGGCGAGTCCTGCCGCTTGATGCGCAGTTCGATCGTCTCACGCGCCATGGTCGTGACCTCCTAGTCGTACTTGCGCTCGACCGGGGAGTAGAGCGAGACGTCCACCGGGTCGTAGCGGAACCGGGGGCCGTCGGGGGCGAAGCTGGCCACGGTCGTCTTGAGCCAGTTCGCATCGTCGCGCTTGGGGAAATCGGGCTTGTAGTGCGCCCCGCGGCTCTCGTCGCGCTGGAGCGCGCCGAGCGTCACCACGCGGGCGAGGTGCAGCATGTTCCAGAGCTGGTTGAGGAACGACAGCGGCGCGTTCGCCCACTGGCCGTGGTCGAGCACGCTCGCGCGGTGCCAACGCTCCTGCAGCTCCTGCAGCTTGGCGTCGGTGGCGCGCAGCTTGTCGTTGTGGCGCACGATCGTGACGTTCTCGAGCATCCACTTCCCGAGCTCCTCGGCGAGCTGGTAGGGGTTCTCGGGGCCCTCGCGCTTCGCGAGCTCCTCGAACCGCCCGCTCCACGCGCGCTCGGCCGAATCGAACACCGACGACGGCGTCTCGACCGCGGCCTTGAGCCCACCCAGATAGGCGAGCACCGCGGGGCCCGCCACCTGTCCGGCGTACACGCACGACAGCAGCGAGTTCGCACCGAGACGGTTGGCGCCGTGGTACTGGTAGTCGCACTCGCCGACCGCGTACACGCCGGGCACGTTGGTGGCCTGGTTGCGCGGGCTCGAGAGGTTCAGGAACCCGTCGCTCGTGGGCTCGTAGTCGGCCCACAGGCCGCCCATGGAGTAGTGCACGGCGGGGTAGATGCGCATGGGCTCGTCGCACGGATCGTCGCCCGTGAACTTCTCGTAGATCTCGAGGATGCCCTCGAGCTTGCGCTTGAGCGTCTCGCGCGGGATGTGGGTGAGGTCGAGGTACACGGCCATGCCACCGTCGATCCCCATGCCCAGGTCCACGCACACGTTGTGGATCTCGCGGCTCGCGACGTCACGCGGCACGAGGTTCTTGTACTTGGGATAGCGCTCCTCGAGGAAGTACCAGCGCTCGCCCTCGGGGATGCTGCGCGGCGCACGCTTGTCGCCCTTCTGCTTGGGCACCCAGACGCGCCCGCCCTCACCGCGCGCCGACTCGCTCATGAGACGGAGCTTGTCCATGCCGGGGATGGCGGTGGGGTGGATCTGGATGAACTCGCCGTTCGCGTAGTCCACGCCGTCCATGTAGGCGGCCGCGGCCGCCGAGCCCGAGTTGATGACCGAGTTCGTGCTGCGCCCGAACAGCAGTCCGGGGCCGCCGGTGGCGAGCACCACCGCGGCGGCGGGGAAGGCCTTGGGCTTCATGCTGCGCAGGTCGAGCGCGGTGAGGCCCACGGCGCGACCGCCGTCGTCCTTCACCAACCCCACGAACTCCCAGCCCTCGTACTTGCGCACCAGCCCGGCCGCCTCGTGGCGACGCACCTGCTCGTCGAGCGCGTACAACAGCTGCTGGCCCGTGGTCGCGCCCGCGAACGCGGTGCGGTGGTGCAGCGTGCCGCCGAAGCGTCGGAAGTCGAGCAGACCCTCGGCGGTGCGGTTGAACGTCACGCCCATGCGGTCGAACAGATAGATGATGCCCGGCGCGGCGTAGCACATGCCCTTCACCGGCGGCTGGTGGGCGAGGAAGTCGCCGCCGCGGCAGGTGTCGGTGAAGTGGATCTCGGGCGAATCGTTCTCGCCCTTCACGTTCACGGCACCGTTGATGCCGCCCTGAGCGCACACCGAATGCGAGCGCTTCACGGGGACGATCGAGAACAGGTCCACGGGTACGCCGGCCTCGGCCAGCTTGATCGTGGTCATGAGGCCGGCGAGACCACCACCGACCACGGCGACACGGGGCGCGGCCATCAGTGCGACCCTCCTTGGGACACGACCTCGGTGGCGTGCTCGGCGGCGTGCGGCTTCTGCAGGAAGTCGGCGCGGAGCCCGAAGAACCCGAACATCGAGACGATGAACAGCAGCGACAGCAGCGCGCCGATGGCCAACCCGAGGCGGCCCAGCACGACCTGCGCGTGGCGGCCCGTGACGATGCCCCAGTGGATGGCGAACCCGAACAGGCCGTTGCCGAAGTGGTAGCAGGTGGCCACGATTCCGAGCACGTAGAACGCGAACACGCCGGGCTGCGTGAGGTGCTCGCGCATGTAGACGTACGCGCTCGCCGAGTTGAGGTAGTCGGCGCTCAGGCGCAGCGACCACATGTGGTAGGCGATGAAGAACGCCACCAGCACACCCGAGATGCGCTGCAGGGTGTAATGCCAGTTGCGCGAGTACCCGTGCTTACCCGCGTTCGCCTGCGAGGTGGTGGCGATGAGGATGCCCAGCACCATGTGGAAGGCGATGGGGAACCAGATGCCGGCCGCCTCGACGATCGCCACGAAGGGGATGCGGGCGAGTTCCTGGGCGGCGTGGTTGAAGACGGCCTCGCCCTGCAGCGACTTGGTGTTGGTGAACAGGTGCGCGAGCAGGAAGAGCCCGACGGGGACGACGCCCGAGAGCGAGTGGAGCCGCTTGAGCGTGAAGTAGGTACGGTCGGAGACCTTCATGGGTGACCCATCTCCCAGGGTGGCGGGTGCGGAACCGGTTCAGGATAGCAGAGCCCGCGCGAGCCGTCGCGCGGGCGGCGGCGGGAGCGAGCAGGGCCGCAACGGGTTGCGCTCCCGGGGCCGGTGGCGGCGTCCACCCCGGGCGTGGTAGCCTGCCGGGTCATCCGGCAGGAGAGTGACCCCCGGGAACGGGTCGCTCGCTGGGCGCGAGCCGCGCCGCCGGTGGCTCGGTGGTTCGATCCCACCGCGGTCCCACTGCCCTCGGGGAGTCGTCCCGTCCATGACGGTCTCGGTCCAGGAACTCATCCAGCACCAGCTCCTCCCGCGCGTCTCCAAGCCCAATCGTTATCTGGGGCACGCGCTGGGTGAGGCGCCCAAGCCGCTCGATGCGGCCGACGTCCGTGTGCTCATCGCGTTCCCGGACGCCTACGAGATCGGGCTCTCCAACCTGGGCATCCGCATCCTGCACCACGTGCTGAACGGTCGGCCCGACACCGCGTGCGAGCTCACGTTCGCCCCGTGGCCCGACGCCGAGGCCGAGATGCGTCGCCTTGGCATCCCGCTGTTCTCGCTCGACTCGCACGCGCCGGCGTCGCGCTTCGACGTGCTCGGCTTCTCGCTGCAGTACGAGCTGCAGTACACCAACGTGCTCATGATGCTCGACCTCGCCGGCGTCCCGCTGCGCTCGGTCGATCGCGACGCCTCGCATCCGCTCGTCATCGCGGGCGGCGCGCAGGCGTTCAGCCCCGAGCCCATGGCCGAGTTCATCGACGCGTTCGTGATCGGCGACGGCGAGGAGGTCATCCACCGCGTCGTGGATCTGGTCAAGCAGGGCAAGGCCGAGGGCTGGTCGCGCCCCACGCTGCTGCGGCGGTTGGCGCACGTGCCGGGCACCTACGTGCCGTCGGGCTACGACACCGTGACCTCGCCCGAGGGCTGGCAGGTGCCGCGCGCCATGCCGGGCTTCCCCGAGCGCGTGTGGTCCACGTACGTCAAGGAGCTCAAGCCCGAGTACTACCCGCCGCTGCCGCTGCTGCCGGTGGGCGAGATCACGCACGACCGGCTCTCGGTGGAGGTCATGCGCGGCTGCACGCGCGGCTGCCGCTTCTGCCAGGCGGGCATGATCAACCGTCCCGTGCGCGAGAAACCGGCGCAGCAGGTGGTCACCGAGGTGCTGCGCGGGCTTCAGAGCACCGGGCTCGAGGAGGTCTCGCTCATCTCGTTGAGCACGACCGACCACACGCAGATCGTCGAGCAGGTCAACGCGCTCGCCGACCTGCTGTGCCCGACGCGCGTGCAGCTCTCGCTGCCCTCGACGCGGCCCGACAACGTGCCGGTGGACGTGGCGCGCCGCATCGCGGCCCAGAAGAAGGGCACCATCACGCTGGCGCCCGAGGCCGGCAGCCAGCGCATGCGCGACGTCATCAACAAGAACCACACCGAGGCCGAACTGCTCGCCTCGGTCGCGACCGCTGCGCGCGAGGGCTACACGGGCGCGAAGCTCTACTTCATGTGCGGGCTGCCCACCGAGACCGACGACGATCTGCGCGCCATCCTCGACCTCGGCCACAAGGCCTGGCAGGCCGCGCGCGATGCGGGGAACCGCGGGTTCCGCGTCACGGTGAGCGTGTCGCCGCACGTGCCCAAGCCGCACACGCCGTTCGCGTGGGCCGCTCAGGTGGACACGGTCGAGCTCAATCGCCGCCTGGGCGTGCTGCGCGAGGCGGTGAAGGGCAAGCCGATCACGCTCAAGTACCGCGATGCCGAGACCAGTCTGCTCGAGGGCGTGTTCACGCGCGGCGACCGCCGTCTCGGCGCGGTGATCGAGGACGCGTACCGCCGCGGCTGCCGCTTCGATGCGTGGAGCGAGCACCTGCGCTACGCCACGTGGCTCAACGTGCTCTCCGACCACGGCGTGGACCCGGAGCGCTATCTCATCGAGCGGGATCCCGAGCTGGGGCAGCCGTGGGACGTGGTCCAGTCGCCGGTGACCAAGAAGTTCCTCGTCCGTGACCTGCGCCGCGCCGAGCAGGCGGGCGTGATCGACGATTGCCGCCTCGAGGACGTGTGCTTCGCGTGCGGCGTGCAGGACTGCAACCAGCGGCCGTGGGTGCGCCAACCCCACGCTCCGCTCGACCTCGAACAGGCGATCGCCACGCTTCCGGCGCCCGCGTTCGGCCGTCGCGCCCGCTCCGCGGGTCGTGCGACGTCCCACGCGACCGCGGGCGGCGTGGCCACCAGCACACGTTTCCGGATCGTGTTCGAGAAGGGGGCGCCCATGCGCTTCCTCTCGCATCTCGATCTCATGCGCACCTGGGAGCGGGCTCTGCGCCGCTCCGGGCTGCCGCTCGCGTTCACCCAGGGGCATCATCCGCATCTCAAGATGTCGTTCGGGCCTCCCTTGCCACTGGGATTCCGTTCACGGGCCGAGGTGTTCGACCTCGAACTCGTCCGACCGCCCGGCGTCGACCTCACCGAGAGGTTGAACGCCGTGCTGCCGGACGGGCTTCGGGTCACGGGCACGCGGCCCATCCTCTACAAGATTCCCTCGCTCATGAGCCAGTTGGAGGGGGCCAGCTACCGGGTGCGATTCCCGGCCAGCTACCTCGCCGAGGCCGGGATCGCTCCCGGCCGACTGCTCGCCGAACTCGGGGACCGGGTCACGCGCCTGATGGCGCAGGATCTGGTGCTCGTGCGTCGGGTGAGCGAGGACAAGGCACGCGAATTCGACGCCAAGCCGTCGATCGCGGCGATGCTCGCCAGCACGGACGAGTCCCCGGCGGTCCTGGACCTGCACCTGCGCTTCACCCAGCGCGCGTCAGCCCGGCCCGACGACCTGCTCACCCTGCTGGTGCCCGAGGCCGATCCCCGCACCGCCGACGTGGAACGTACGGCGATGTGGGCGGAGCGGGAGGGCGAACGGCTCGAGCCGTTCCGCCTCTTGTCGCCGCGGTAGACCCCGTCGAACCGCGCGTCCGGGAAGGACGCCCGTGAAGCAGCGCATCATCATCAACGCGGACTCGTACGAGACCCGCGTCGCCATCCTCGAGAACGACGAGCTCGCCGAGCTGTTCGTGGAGCGCGCCGAGCAGCGCCGCAACGTCGGCGACGTGTACAAGGCGCGCGTCAACGCCGTGCTGCCCGGCATGCAGTCGGCGTTCGTGGACATGGGGCTGCCCAAGACGGGCTTCCTGCACGCGTCCGACCTCGCCGAGTCGTTGTCCATGCTCGACGACCTGTCCGACGCCGACGAGGCGAACGGCGACACGAAGCGCCGTCGCCGCGCTCCGGTGCCCAAGATCGAGGACATCCTCAAGAAGGGCCAGGAGATCCTGGTCCAGATCACGAAGGAGTCCATCGGCACCAAGGGGCCGCGCGTCACCCAGCAGATCAGCCTGCCGGGCCGCTTCTGCGTGCTCATGCCGGGGGTGGACCACCTCGGGGTGTCGCGCCGCATCGAGGAGCGCGCCGAGCGCCAGCGCATCAAGGCCATCCTGTCCGACCTCAAGCCCAAGAACGTGGGCGTGATCGCGCGCACGGTGGGCGAGGGCAAGGGTGACGCCGAGTACGCGGCCGACATCAAGCACCTGACGCGTCTCTGGCAGCGCATCGAGAAGAAGAGCCAGAGCGTGCGCGCGCCCGCGCTCGTGCACCGCGAGCTCGAGATGGCCGCCAGCCTCATCCGCGACCTGTTCACCGAGGACGTCGAGGAGGTGTTCATCGACGACGCCGACTCGTTCTCGGAGATCCAGGCCTACCTCAAGGCCGTGAGCCCCGAGTTGGCGGACCGCGTCAAGCATTACAAGGGCAAGGCCCCGATCTTCGACGCGTTCGGCATCGAGCCGCAGATCGAGAAGACCTTCGAGCGCAAGGTGTGGCTCAAGAAGGGCGGCTACATCTGCATCGACCACGCCGAGGCGCTGGTCGCGGTGGACGTGAACACGGGCCGTTTCACCGGCAAGAAGAACCAGGAGGAGACGATCTTCCGCACCAACATGGAGGCCGCGGTCGAGGTGCCGCGACAGCTCCGGTTGCGGGACATCGGCGGCATCATCGTGGTGGACTTCATCGACATGGAGTCCGAGGCGAACAAGCGCGCCGTGCTCGACACGCTGCGCGGGGAGCTGCGCAAGGACCGTGCACGCACGAAGGCGTTCGCGGTGAGCGACCTCGGTCTGGTGGAGATGACCCGCCAGCGCGAGAGATCGTCGCTGCTGCACTACTACACCGAGGACTGCGCGCCGCGTGGCCGCGATCGGCGGCACCAAGCGCATCACCGTGAAGGTCGCTCCCGACGTGGCCCTCTACTTCGTGGAGTCCGAGGCCCGTCGCTTCGCTGAACTGGAGAAGCGATTCAAGCTCCATGTGGACCTCAAGGACGACCCGCAGCTCAAGCGCGGCGACATGGAGGTCTACGACGACAAGAAGGTGGATTTGACGAAGCAGGTCGTGGGAGCGGTGCCGGGTACGTGAGCGCAGCGAGCGGACCCGGAACCAGCAAAAAGCGGTACCGGGTACGTGAGCGCAGCTTGTTGTTGATTCGCACTTCTCGACGCATTCCACCAGCGACATACGCTTGTGCCCTTCGGGGTGCAGGCGTATGTTGTTTCATATCGGTATACGACTGCGTCGCGCGCGAACGGATCGCGCGTCGAGCCACGGTGGGACTCGACCCAGGAGGGGGAGAGATGACGAACGGTGCCCCGATGCACGACGGCATGGAGCGTCGCGGCCTGACGCGCGATCGCGCGGCCGCTCACATGCTCAACGCCGGGCTCCTCGCCGCGCTCGGCACGATCGTGCTGGCGTGGGCGCAGCGCGAGACGCATCAGGTGTGGGCGTTCCCGGCCGGGCTTTCGGCGTGGCTCTCGGGGATCCTGCTGTTCGGTTTCGGTCTGCGCGCCTACCTGCGCGGCCACTGACCGCATCCCGAACGCACGAACCGCGGCGCGGGCCCTCGGGTCCGCGCCGCGGTTCGTTTCGTGAAGGAACGGGGCGCGCTCAGTGCTTGAGCACGCGGAACGACAGCGGACGCTGCAGGCGCTCGAACCCCGAGCGCGACGGGTACTCCATCTGCGCGATCACGCGCTCGAGCGGGCGCAGGCGGTTGAGCTCGGTGATCAGCGCGCGGTCGGCCGGTGGCCCCCCCACGACCATGATGAGTCGTAGATTGCCGCCCACCATGTTCCACGCCGCGAGCGCCTCGCGCGTCGGCGGCCAGCCGGGCAGCAGCACCACCACCTCGCCGCCGTCGGGCATCACGTGCTGCTGGAGCGGTCGCAGTTCGGCGTAGCCGGCGGGCCACTGCGGGAGCGCGATGAGCAACTGGCGGAAGCCCTGCACCGCGGTCAGGTCGTTCAGGTCGGCCGCGGTCGGGAGCCGGCGCATCACGACGTGGGTGCCGAACCCGTAGTTGCCGTCCAGAAGGAGCGGGGCGCACAACGGATCGTCCGCGTCGCCCTCCGAGGGCAAGGTCGCGCTCGGTGGGGCCGCTCCGTCCGTCGGGGCCTGGGACGGGGACACGGTCCCCGGGCGAGGCTCGGTCGCGGCCACGGGGGAGCTTCCGAGGACAATCGTCATGACGAGCAGGGCGGCTGTGCGCCAACGGGTTGCGGAGTTCATATCATCCTCGTCCTGAGGGTGGCGGTGCGCTCGGCGCGCGTGGTGCCGGGTGAGGCGGAACGGGGTGGTGGGGCAGGGCGTCAGATTGACAGGGATTCGCATCGCATGGTAGAAAATCACGCTTCCTGTCACACCCTCGGGCCGCCCGGTCCGGGGGCTGCCCGTCCCCGTGTTCGGGAAGGGCCATTCCGTCGGGCGCCCGGGAGCAAGTCCCCGAGGTCGCCAAGGAGTCCTGGTTCCATGTACGCGATCGTGCACATCTCCGGTGTCCAGACCAAGGTGACGCCGGATGCGGTCCTCGACGTGCCGCGCCTTGCGGGCGAGCCCGGTGCGAACCTCAAGTTCGACGAGGTCCTGCTCGTCGGCGACGGCGAGAAGATCGCCGTGGGTCGTCCCACGGTGAAGGGCGCCTCGGTCTCGGCGCAGATCGTCGAGCACCTGCGCGGCGAGAAGCTCAAGATCTACAAGTTCAAGCGTCGGCGCGAGTATCGCCGCCGTCGTGGCCACCGTGACGAGCTCACGCGCATCCGCGTGACGTCCATCTCGGCCTGATCGGTCGAAGGGAGCGACACCACCATGGCTCACAAAAAGGGTCAGTCCTCGACCAAGAACGGCCGTGACTCGGAAGCGAAACGGCTTGGCGTCAAGAAGTTCGGCGGTGAGATCGTGCGCGCCGGCAGCATCCTCGTGCGCCAGCGCGGCACCGTCATGTTCCCGGGCCTCAACGTGGGCCTGGGCAAGGACGACACGTTGTTCGCCCTCGTGGACGGCAAGGTGGAGTTCTCCCGCTTCGGCCGCACGCGCAAGAAGGTGCACGTGATGCCGCTGGCGGCCGCGACGAACTGACGTCGCGTCGCACCCGCAGACCTCTCCGCCGCCGGTCCGTCCGACCGGCGGCGGCTTTTCTTGAAGCCACATCCCGGTAGCGAACCCGATCGGGACCCGGCGCCGCGCACCATCCGGCGCGCGACGCGGGCCCGCATGACACGGAGGGATCCCGTGAAGAACAAGGTCACCGTCATCGGCGCCGGCAACGTCGGCGCGAGCACCGCGCTGTTCATCGCCGAGCGTGGTTTGGCCGACGTCACGCTCATCGACCGCCCCGAGATGGACGGCATGCCGCAGGGCAAGGCGCTCGACATGGAGGAGGCCGCGCCGCTGTGGCACAAGGGCGTGCGCATGACCGGCTCGACGAACCTCGCGGACGTGAAGGGCTCGGACGTGGTCGTCATGACCGCCGGCTTCCCGCGCAAGCCCGGCATGTCGCGCTCCGACCTGCTCAAGGCGAACGCCGAGATCGTGAAGCCGGCGGCCGAGGCCGTGAAGCAGCACGCGCCGAACGCCACGGTGGTCGTGGTCACCAACCCGCTCGACGTCATGACCTGGTACTTCTGGCACGTCTCGGGTCTGCCGCGTAACCGTGTGGTGGGTATGGCCGGCATCCTCGACAGCGCCCGCTTCCGCGCGTTCCTCGCGATGGAGCTGGGGGTGTCGGGCGCCGACATCCAGGCCATGGTGCTCGGTGGGCACGGGGACTCCATGGTGCCGGTGACCAAGTACACGGTGGCCGGTGGCATCCCGGTCGAGGAGCTCATCCCGGCCGACCGCCTCGCGCAGATCGTGCAGCGCACGCGCGACGGTGGCGCCGAGATCGTGAAGCTGCTCAAGACGGGCTCGGCCTACTACGCGCCGGCCATGTCGGCGGTCGAGATGGTCGAGGCGATCCTGCTCGACCAGAAGCGGCTCGTGCCGTGCTCGGTCTCGCTCGAGGGCGAGTACGGGCTCAAGGACCTGTTCATCGGCGTGCCGATCGTGCTCGGTGGCAAGGGCGTCGAGCGCATCGTGTCGCTGAAGCTGTCCGACACCGATCAGGCGGCGCTCGCCAAGTCGGCGAAGGACGTGTCGGACATGATCGCCGAGCTGAAGGGCTGAACCTTCGGGACCCGCACGCCGCGTCCCGTCCATGACGACGGCGCCCCCCGCACGGGGGCGCCGTTCGCGCTCGCGCCCCACGGCGCGCGATCCCGAACCCGCGAGGTGCCCGTGACCACGCCCATGCCGGCCCGTCCGCTCTACCGCTACACGCTCGAGCAGCCCGAGTTCGGTCGCATCGAGGTGCTGGCGTTCCTCTCGCCGCAGGACCTCGAGGGGCTGGGCGGGTTACCCGGGCGCGCCATCCTCGCGCGCATGCGCGACCCCGAGGCCGGCCTGGGCGAGGACAACCTCGAGTGGAACGGCACGTTCCTGCAGGCGCTGCACGAGGTGGTGAGCGAACGGTTCCCGCGCCTGCCCGAGGTCGCGGCGCTCGCGCTCGGCCCCGAGGCCACGCATGTGCACGTGCGAGTCACCCGCCCGGGCCGCACCGGGCTCGTCGAGCAGCCGTCCGATGTCGTGGGGCGGTTCGCGGTGCGCGACGGTGCGCTCGCCCCGGACTCTTACGAGCCGCACGAGGGCTTCCGCCCGATCACCGAGGAGGGGGCGTTCCTCATGCACCCCGACCTCGAGCGCGCGTTCCTGGCCACGCTGGGCGCCACGCCCGAGGCCTGATTCGGGCCCGCGCGTTGCGGCGTGGACCCGACCCCCGCATCGTGCTAGCCTGCACTCCCGTGCAAACGGGAACCCACGAATCCGGCCGCGCCGTACTGGGCGTCATCCCCGCCCGCTACGGCGCGTCTCGTTTCCCCGGTAAGCCCCTCGCGATGTTGTGGGGCAAGCCGATGATCCAGCACGTCTGGGAGCGCGCCCGTGCGGCGAGCGGTCTGGACGAACTGGTCGTCGCCACCGACGACGATCGCATCGCCTCGGCGGTGCGCGCGTTCGGCGGCTCGGTCGAGATGACCTCGCCCGAGTGCGCGAGCGGGACCGACCGCGTCGCCGAGGTGGCGCGCCGTCGGCCGTGGGCCCAGGTCGTGCTCAACCTGCAGGGTGACGAACCGGAGTTGGAGACCGGAGCGGTGTCCCGGCTGGTCGAGGTGATGCGCGCCGACGACTCGATCCGCATGGGCACCGTGGCTCACCACGAGCCCGACCTCGCGGCGATGGCGTCGGAGCACGTGGTCAAGGTGGTGCTGGACGATGCCGGCTTCGCGCTCTACTTCAGTCGCGCGGACCTCGCCGGTGCGTCGCGGGGCGGACCGGCGTTGCGCCATGCGGGCGTGTACGCGTTCCGTCGCGACCTGTTGCAGGAGTTCGCGTCGTGGCCGCCCGGGCGGTTGGAGACGGCCGAGCGGTTGGAGCAGTTGCGCGCCGTCGAGCGTGGCGTGCGCATCCGGGTGGTGTTGGGGGAGCGGCCGTTCGCGGGGGTGGACACCCCCGAGCAGATGGCCGCACTCGAGGCTCGCGGGCCCTGGCCCGCGGCCGTTTGAGGTTCGTCGTCCCGTCGTCCTGTCGTTCCTCGTTCTTCGTTCCACGTTCGTTTCTGCGGGCTGCAAGGATCGTCACTACGTCCGGGGGACCCACGGGATGGGTCCCGGGGAGAGGACCATGGCCAAGATCGTCGTCGTGACCGGTGGTGTCGTCTCGTCGCTCGGCAAGGGCATCGCCGCCGCGTCGCTCGCCCTGCTGCTCAAGGCGCGCGGGTTCCGGGTCACCATCCAGAAGCTCGACCCGTACCTCAACATCGACCCGGGCACGATGAGCCCGTTCCAGCACGGTGAGGTGTTCGTCACCGACGACGGCGCCGAGACCGACCTCGACCTCGGGCACTACGAGCGTTTCACGAACGCCTCGGTGACGCGCAGCCACAACGTCACGGCCGGACAGATCTACGACTCCATCCTGTCGCGCGAGCGCCGAGGCGATTACCTCGGGCGCACCGTGCAGGTCATCCCGCACGTCACCGACGAGATCAAGAAGCGCGTCCACTCGCTCGCGCTCGCCACGCAGTCCGACGTGCACATCGTCGAGATCGGCGGCACGGTGGGTGACATCGAGTCGCTGCCCTTCATGGAGGCCATGCGCCAGCTCAAGCTCGAGCACCGGCGCGACGTCCTCAACGTGCACGTCACGCTGGTGCCGTACATCAAGGCCGCGGGCGAGGTGAAGACCAAGCCCACCCAGCACTCGGTCAAGGAGCTGCGCGAGATCGGCATCCAGGCCGACATCCTGCTCTGCCGCAGCGAGACGCCGCTCGACTCCGACGTGCGCGAGAAGATCGCGCTGTTCTGCAACGTCCCCACCGAGGCCGTCATCGCGGCCACCGACGTGGGCAGCATCTACGAGGTCCCGGGCGTGTTCCACGCCGGTGGCCTCGACGACCTCGTCGTGGACATGCTCGGTTTGCCCGACAAGAGCGTGCAGCCGCCGGACCTCGCGTCGTGGAACGAGTTCGTGCGCCGCGTCACGCGCCCCGAGAAGCAGACCGAGATCGCCGTGGTCGGCAAGTACACGCACGTGCGCGACGCCTACAAGAGCATCATCGAGGCGTTCGTCCACGCCGGTGCGGCCAACAAGGCGCGCGTGAACCTGCGCTGGGTCGAGAGCACCGAGATCGAGTCGAAGGGTGCGGCCGCGTTGCTCGGCGACGTGGACGGCATTCTGGTGCCCGGCGGTTTCGGCGAGCGCGGGGTCGAGGGCAAGATCGCGGCGGTGCAGTACGCGCGCGAGCGCAGCGTGCCGTTCTTCGGCATCTGCCTCGGCATGCAGGTCGCGACCATCGAGTTCGCCCGGCACGTCGTGGGTTGGGCCGACGCCCACTCGAGCGAGTTCGACGCGGGCAGCGAGCACAAGGTGATCGACCTGCTCGCCGATCAGGCCGGGGTGGTCGAGAAGGGCGGCACCATGCGCCTCGGCGCCTACAAGTGCGCGCTGCGCGAGGGCAGCCTCGCGGCCCGCGCCTACGGCACGCCCGAGGTGAGCGAGCGTCACCGCCACCGCTACGAGCTCAACAACAAGTACGCGCAGCAGCTCACCTCGCGCGGGCTCGTGCTGTCGGGCAAGTGCGTGGGGCGTGAGCTCGTCGAGATCGTGGAGCTGCCCGATCATCCGTGGTTCCTCGCGGTGCAGTTCCATCCCGAGCTGCGCAGCCGTCCGCACGATCCGCACCCGTTGTTCCGCGATTTCGTGCGGGCCTCGCTCGAGCGCCGTGTGGCGCGACTGGGCGGCAACGACTTCGCGCCGGCCGCCGTCCCCGGGCCGACGGCGGGGGCGACCCACGCGTGAGGAGCTTCGACCTCGGGGGTGCGACCGTCGGTGGTCCGCGACTGCTGATCGTCGCGGGACCGTGCGTGGTCGAGAGCGCCGACCTGTGCCTGCGCATCGCCGAGACCCTGCGCGGGCTCGCGGCCGAGCGCGGCCTGCCGTTCGTGTTCAAGGCCAGCTACCGCAAGGCGAACCGCTCGAGCGGCGGTTCGTTCGCGGGGCTGCCGGGCGATGAGGGTCTGGCCGTGCTCGCGCGCGTGCGACGCGAGCTCGGCGTGCCGGTGCTCACCGACGTGCACGAGACCGGCGAGGTCGCGGCCGCGGCCGAGGTCGCGGACGTGCTGCAGATCCCCGCGTTCCTCGCGCGCCAGACCGCGCTGCTACAGGCCGCCGCGGCGACCGGGCGCGCGGTGAACGTGAAGAAGGGGCAGTTCATGGCCCCCTCCGACATGGCGAACGCCGTGGACAAGCTGGCCGCGGCCGGAGCCGAGCGCATCCTGCTCACCGAGCGCGGTACGACGTTCGGCTACGGCGACCTCGTGGTGGACATGCGCGGACTCGTCACCATGCGCGAGACCGGTTGGCCGGTTCTGTTCGACGCCACGCACAGCCTGCAGCGTCCGGGGGGACGCGAGACCGGCGGCGATCGTCGGTTCGCGTTCCCGCTCATGCGCGCCGCGGTGGCGTGCGGCGTGGACGGTCTGTTCTTCGAGGCGCACCCCGACCCCGAACGCGCCCTCTCGGACGCCGCCACGCAGCTGCCGCTCTCGCGTGCGGCCGCGTTCCTCGACGAGGCCGTGCGTGTGCACGAGGCCGTGCAGGAGGCCCCGCATGGTGTCCGCCGCCCCTGAGACCGGTCCCATCCGCGTCCTGTTCCTCGACGTGGACGGCACGCTCACCGACGGCATCATCGGGTTCGCCCGCGACGGTGACCACCGTCACTTCTGGGTGCGCGACGGGCTCGCGCTGGAGTGGGCGCGCGACCACGGTGTGAAGCCGGTCGTCATCAGCGGGCGCGCCTCGCTCGCGGTCGAGGCCCGCATGCACGACCTGCGCCTCGAGCACCACCTCGGCATCGCCGACAAGGTGGCGTGCGCCGAGCGTGTGCTGGAGCGCGAGGGGGCGGGTTGGCACGAGGCCGCCATGGTGGGCGACGACCTGCCCGACGTGCCGTTGTTGCGCCGCGTGGCGTGGCCCATCGCGGTCGGCGACGCGGTGCCCGAGGTGGTGCGTGTGGCGCGCACCGTGACGACCGCGCGCGCCGGGTTCGGTGCGGTGCGCGAGGCGGTGGAGGCGATCCTGCGTCACAACGGGACGTGGGAGCGGGTGCTCGATCGGTACGAGGCGCGGTGATGCGCGCCGAGGGAGGCCCATGGCGGGCGGGGGAACGGTCGTGAAGCGCGATCCGCTGGCGTTGGCGCGCGAGGTCGTGCGCACCGAGGCGCAGGCCGTGGCCGCGCTCGAGGGGCGGCTGGACGAGGGGTTCACGCGCGCCGTCGAGCTGATCGCGGCCTGTCGCGGCAAGCTGGTGGTCGCGGGCGTGGGCAAGAGCGGCCTGCTCGGGCAGAAGATCGCCGCCACGCTCACGAGCACCGGCACGCCCGCGGTGTTCCTGCACCCGGCCGACGCGCTGCACGGCGACGCCGGTCTGTTCGCGCGCGGCGACGTGGCGCTGTTCCTGTCGAAGAGCGGTGCGACCGAGGAACTGCTCGCGTTGCTGCCGTACCTGGAGCGGCTCGGCATCCCGCTCGTCTCGATCGTCACGCAGGGTGGCTCGCCGCTCGCCCAGCGCAGCGCGGCCGCGCTCGTGCTGGGGCCGCTCAACGAGGCCTGCCCCATGGACCTCACACCCACGACCAGCGTCACGGTGACGCAGGTGGTGGGGGACTGCCTCGCGATCGCGCTCATGGAGCAGCGCGGCTTCAAGCCCGAGGACTTCCGGTTCCTGCACCCGGGCGGTGTCATCGGTCGCTCCGCCGCGCGCCGCGTGCGCGAGCTCATGCACGCGGGCGACGACCTGCCGCGCGTGACCGAGGGCACGCGCCTGCGCGACGTCATGCTCACCATCATGGACAAGCGCCTCGGCATCACCACCGTGCTCGCCGCCGACGGCACGCTGGCGGGTGTGGTGAGCGACGGCGACTTCAAGCGCATCCTCGTGCGTCACCCCGACCCGTGGGCGCTCACCGCGGGCGAGGTGATGGCGCGCACCCCCAGCACGATCGGGCCCGACGAACTCGTCGCGAGCGCGGTGCGTCGCATGGAGGACCGTCCCGAGGGGCCCATCACCGCGTTGGTCGTGGTGGACGACACCGGTCGCGCGCTCGGCGTGCTGCACCTGCACGACTGCCTGCGCGCGAGCTGACAGGCTCCGCGCGACGACGAGGCCCGCGTCCCGGTGGGGACGCGGGCCTCGTGCCGTGACGCGGGAGGCTCAGCCCTCGACCTTGGCCCCGAGCCCCGCCAGACGCTTGAGGATGGCCTGCAGCCGCGTGTGCGAGTGCTGCCCCTCGGGCAGCGCCTGCGCCACCTTCACCGCCTCCATGAGCGTGCGCACCGCGGCCTCCTGGTCACCCATCGCCAGGTGCACGTCGGCGCGCGTGCCGAGCACGAGCAGGCGGCGCGGGCCGTAGGCGAGCTCGAGCGCGCGGTCCGAGGCCGCGAGCGCCTCGGGCCAACGCTTGAGCGCGAGATAGGCGAGCGTGAGGCGCTGCGACGGGTTGTAATCGTCGGGGAAGTCGGCCCGCGAGCGCTCCAGCATGGGGATCGCGTCGGCGGCCCGGTCGAGCGCGAGGTAGAGCGTGACGCGGTGCGAGTCGAACACGGTGCGCTGATCGGGCGTGGTCGAGCGCGCCGCCTCGGCCTCGAGCATCGCGAGGTGCTCCTGCATGAGCGCGTGCGCCCCGAGCGAGTCGCCCACGGCCTCGCGTGCCGCCTCGAGCGAGAAGTACAGGCCCGAGCGGTCGTCGGCGGCCAGCCCCAGCGCGGGGGATCCCAGCACCTCGCGGCAGGCGGCCTCCCAGCGCGACAGCGCGGCCTCGCGGCGCGCGTCGTCGTCGGGCAGTTTCGTCGCGGCGTCGAGCGCGGAGCCCGCCACGAGCCCCGATGCCGCGCGCCCGCGCACCTGCGGCCATGCGGCCTCGGCCACCTGCAACGTGCCCTCGACCGAGTCGGCCTGGCTGGCGGCGAACATGTAGGACTCGACCGCGCGCGCGTACCCCGGCCACTGCGGACCGCCGAGGAACATCACGCGACGATAGCCGCGGCACGCCTCGTCGTAGCGCTCGGCGCCGTAGGCGCGATCGGCCGCGACCAGCGCCTCGAGCGCGGGGCCGCGTGCGCCGCCCTTCACCGCGAGGTGGCCGTCGTCGAGCAGGCGCAGCAGCTGCGGGACGGTCGCGCTCCCGAGCCAGCGCAGCGCCACGGTGCCGTCCCGCGGATCCACGACGTACAGCGTGGGGAAGGCCGAGATGCCGAGGCGCTTGCGTGCCGCGGCGTTGACCGCACGCTCCATGTCGAGACTCAGCCACACGAACCGGTCGGCCTGCGCGCGCAGCGCCGGGTCGGTCCACACGAACGCGCGCATCGAACGACAGGTGTGGCACCACGGCGCCCAGCCCTCGATCACGAGCGGGACGTTGCGGCGCTTCGCCAGCGCGAGCGCCGCGTCGAAGTCGTCCTCGACGAACGGCACCGCGGGCTTCCACGCCTCGCTCGCGTAGGCGCGCGC
>JBEGJG010000055.1:0-10361 GCA_041184705.1 Candidatus Eiseniibacteriota bacterium | reverse complement strand
GCGACGCGGCGGTGCGCTGCGCGCAGGAGCGCTGGCCGCACTGGTGCTGGGCGCGTGGCTCGTGGCGAGCGGCCCCGCCCTGCGGCTCGCGGCGAACTTCGACGACGGCCCCATGCCGTCGCTGCGCGGAGCGGGTGCGTGGCTGGCCGCGCACAGCGCACCCGACGCGGTGGTGATGGACCGCAAGAGCTACGTGCCGTTCTTCGCGGGACGACGCCACGTGCAGTTGCCCGACGAACCGCTCGACGCCCTGCTCGACCACGCGATCGCGAGCGGCGCCACGCACCTCGTGGTCGAGGAGTACGTGGTGCGTTCGCTGCGCCCGCAGCTGGCGCCGCTACTCGATGCGCGCGTGCTGGCGAACGAGCCGCGCGTGCGACTGGCGTTCGCGACGCGTCCCTCACCGGGCGAGGGCGTGGTGGTGTTGGAGGTGGTGCGGTAGCACGCCACGCGAACGGGGCGGGACCGCAGTGCGATCCCGCCCCGTCGTGACCCCTTCGTCATGGACTCAGCGCGCGGGCGGCACCCCCGGCGCCTCGACCACACCCGCCTCGAGCCAACCGTAACGACCCTCGAGCACTCCCTTCGCCATCGCGGTGTCGAGCGCATCGTCGTGGTCCACGATGCCGGCGAACAACCGCTCCACGCGACGTCGCGAGGCGCGGCAGAACGCGTCGGCGAGTTCGTACGGCGTGCGACCGTCGGCACCGCGCTTCACGTCGCGCTGCGCGCGCACGATGGTGGCCGCCATGGCGAACAGCTCGGCGCCCACGTCCACCGCGCGGAACAGCAGGCCCTGCTTCTTCTCGAGGGCCGGACCGTTCAGCACCATGAGGTGGAACATCTGGCGCGCGAGTCGGCGCGAGGTGCGCTCGATCCAACGCAGGTGCCCGGCCAGCGGACCGAACTCGCCGTACTGCGGCCAGTGCCCCCAGCCCAACCAGCGCGTCGGGTACCAGCCCGCGTAGAACAGGCCCGAACGCACCAGACCCGAGAGACGTCTGGGCAGAGGCACGCCCGGCATGACCACGTCGCCCGCCACCTTGAGGTGCACGTCCAGCGCCTCACGGGCGATGAACAGACGCATCACCTGGTTCGAACCCTCGAAGATGCGGTTGATGCGCAGGTCGCGCATGGCGCGCTCGAGCGGGATGGGCGCCTCGCCACGCGAGGCCAGACTCTCGGCGGTCTCGTAGCCGCGGCCACCTCGGATCTGCATGGCGTCGTCGCACAGCGTCCACGCCACGTCGGTGTTCCACAGCTTGCCCAGCGCGGCCTCGAGCCGGATGTCGCTCTTGCCCTTGTCGGCGAGCAGACAGCCCAGATCGGCCACCGCCTCCATCGCGTACGTGTCGGCCGCCATCTTGGTGAGCATGTGCCCGATGGACTCGTGGCGGCCCACCGGCTTGCCCCACTGCGTGCGATCGTTGGCCCACTGACGGCAGATGCCCAGGCACCACTTGCCCAGCGCCGACATGGTGGCGGGCAGTGTGAGTCGCCCGGTGTTGAGCGTGATGAGCGCGAGCTTGAGGCCCTTGCCCTCACCCCACAGCAGGTTCTCCTTGGGCACGTGCACGTCGGTGAATCGGATGACGCCGTTCTCGATCCCGCGCAGCCCCATGAAGCCGAGCCGGTGCGGGATCTCCACGCCCTTCCAGTTCGTCTCCACGATGAACGCCGAGATCGGGCCCGGCTTGCCGTCCTTGCCCGGCGTGCGCGCCATGACCACCATGAGCTCGGCCACGGTGCCGTTGGTGATCCAGAGCTTCTCGCCGTTCAGCACCCAGCCGCTGCCGTCGGGCTTCGGCGTGGCGATGGTCGCCATGCGCGCGGGGTCGGAACCGACCTCGTTCTCGGTCAGCGCGAACGCCGAGATCGCGCCCTTGGCCAGACGCGGCAGGTAATGCTTCTTCTGCTCGGGCGTGCCGAACATCTTGACCGGCCCCGGCACGCCGATCGACTGGTGCGCCGAGAGCAGCGCCACCATGGGGCTGCTCACGGTCGAGACGAGCGACATGGCGCGACAGTACGTGTACTGCGACAGGCCCAGCCCGCCGTACTCGACCGGGATCTTGATCCCGAACGCGCCCATCTCGCGCAGGCCCTCGATCACCTCGGCCGGGATGCGTGCCTCACGCTCGATGCGCTCGGCGTCCACCTTCGTGCGCATGAACCGCTCGAGCTCGGCGAGGAACGGCGCGGCGCGCTTCTGCTCGTCGGCGTCGGGCTCGGGCCACGGATGGATGAGGCCCAGGTCGAGCTTGCCCAGGAACAGCTCCCGCACGAACGACGGGGCCTCCCACGTGGTCTCGCGCGCGCCCTCGGCGACGGCCCGGGCCTCGTGCTCGGTGACGTGCGGCTTCTTGCTCTCGCTCATCGCCCAACCCCTCTCTATATAGGAGGAGATCGGCCGGTGCCCGTGACGCGCGCCACTGCGACCGGTCCGCTCGTGGATCCTTCCCGTAGGGGGCGCCGTCGTGGCGCATCCCCCGATGCGCGGAACATAAGTCCCGCCGCCCGGGGCCGCCAGCGCACGCACCGTTCGGGCGCGCGGTCCGAAGGGCCCCGTCATGCCCTTGTCATCGGCCCGCTCTCGTCGGCCCTGCAGGGTTCGTCAGGGGGTGGTGAGCCGCACCCAGCCCGTGCCCTCGTGCCCGAACCGGAACGCCTCGGGGTGCAACGCCTCGGCCAAGCACTCCAGCGTCTCGACCACGCGCGGTCCGGGGCGATTGAAGTACGCGTTGCCGTCGCCCAGGAACACCCGGCCCTCGCGCACCGCACGCAGTCCCGCCCAGCCGGGATGCGTCACGAGGGGCGCGAGTTCGGATCGCGTGCGCGCGAGGTCGAACCCGCAGGGCGCCACCCACACCACGTCGGGGTCGGCCTGGGCCAACGCCTCGAAGGTCACCGTGCCCGTGTGGCGTCCGGCTTCGCCCATCACGTCGTCGGCCCCGGCCATGCGCACCAGTTCGGGCGTCCAGTGGCCCGCCACCATGAGCGGCTCGATCCACTCGATGCACGCCACACGCGGACGCGGACGGCCGGCGGTGCGCTCCTCGACCGCGCGCATGCGCGAGCGCAGACGCGTCACCAGCTGCAGCCCGCGCTCGGGCACCCCGAGCGCGTCGGCGATCGCGCGCATGTCGGCGAACAGGTCGGCGAGCGCGTCGGGGCGCATCGAGACGATGGCCGGACGCGTATGGAGCCCGGCTCGCACCGCCTCCTCGACGTCGCGCAGGCTCACGGCGCACACCTCGCACTGCACCTGGGTGACGAGCAGATCGGGCCCGAGCGAGGCCAGACGCTCGTGGTCCACGAGGTACACCGACAACGCCTGCTCCACGAGCGATCGCACGCTGCCGTCGATCGCGCGCGAGGATGCGCTCACGTCGAAGCGCGGGCGCGTCACCGCGGGTAGCGCGCGCACGCCCTCGGGGAAGTCGCACTCGTGCGAGCGACCCACCAGGCGGTCGCCGCAGTCGAGCGCGCACACGATCTCGGTGCCCGAGGCGAGCAGCGTCACGACGCGACGAGGGGGCATGGGATCTCCAGGAGGACACGGGACGGGACGGACGCACGGTCGGGGCGCGCGCCCCGCTCCTACTACCCCGCAGTCGTCGGTTCTCTCCGACCGAACCGACGCGTACGGGGCCGAACGGACCCGAGCGGGTGCCGCGCCCGCCTTGTCCCCCGCTCGGGGGCCGGGGTATCCTGCCGCGCCCCTGCGAGACCGGCGTCCCCGGGCTCGTGCGGGAGCGTGTCCCCCTCCCGGTCCGGCCCCACCGCGCACGACAACCCGCGGGCCGTACCGACGGGCCCCCCCGGCTGAACGCCGGCCGCCTCACAAAACCGCTCAGGAGCCGACGATGACCCTGTTCCGTGCCGCGGGCAACGCCCTGCGGAGACTGACCCAGCATGGCCTGCTCGCCCTGCTGACGGCCGCGCTGGTCCCGGCCGTCGCGTTCGCGAGCGAGCTGGACCTGCAGCTCCCCACGCTCGCCCCCGGGCAGCAGCAGTTGCTGCTCATGGGCATCGGCGTGTGCGTCCTCGGCATGCTCTTCGGCCTCGTGATGTTCGCTCAGGTCAAGGCCATGCCGGCGCACAAGTCCATGCTCGACGTCTCGAACACCATCTACGAGACCTGCAAGGCGTATCTGCTCAAGCAGGGCCAGTTGCTCATGGTGCTCGAGATCTTCATCGGCGCGTGCATCGTCTACTACTTCGGCTTCCTCCAGCACCTCGAGGCGAGCCGCGTGCTGACGATCCTCGCGTTCTCGGTGCTCGGCATCCTCGGCTCGTACGGCGTGGCGTGGTTCGGCATCCGCATGAACACGTACGCCAACTCGCGCGCGGCGTTCGCCTCGCTCAAGGGCAAGCCGCTGCCGGTGTACGAGATCCCGCTGCAGGCCGGCATGAGCATCGGCGTGCTCCTCATCTGCGTCGAGCTGCTCATGATGCTCGCCATCCTGCTGTGGGTGCCCGCCGACCAGGCCGGCGCCTGCTTCCTCGGCTTCGCCATCGGCGAGTCGCTGGGCGCCTCGGCGCTTCGTATCGCGGGCGGCATCTTCACCAAGATCGCCGACATCGGCTCGGACCTCATGAAGGTCGTCTTCAAGATCAAGGAGGACGATCCGCGCAACCCCGGCGTCATCGCCGACTGCACCGGTGACAACGCCGGCGACTCGGTGGGTCCCACGGCCGACGGCTTCGAGACCTACGGCGTCACGGGTGTCGCGCTCATCTCGTTCATCGCGCTGGCCGTCCAGGAGGCCTTCAAGGCCGACTTCCTGGTCTGGATCTTCGTCATGCGCGTGCTCATGATCATCACCTCGATCGTGTCCTACATCGGCAACGCCGCCGTGGCCCGCGCGCAGAACATGGGCAAGGACAAGATGGACTTCGAGGCCCCCCTCACGAGCCTCGTGTGGGTGTGCTCGATCCTCTCCATCGTGGTGACGTTCGTCGTCTCGAAGTGGCTGCTCCCCGAGGCGACCTACGGCAACCTGTGGATCACGCTGTCCGTGATCATCTCGTGCGGCACGCTCGCCGCCGCGGTGATCCCCGAGTTCACGAAGGTGTTCACGAGCGCGCACTCGCGGCACGTGGCCGAGGTCGTGGCCGCGTCCAAGGAGGGCGGCGCCTCGCTCAACATCCTCTCGGGCATGGTGGCCGGCAACTTCTCGGTGTTCTGGAAGGCGCTCACGCTCGCCGTGCTGCTGTTCCTCGCCTACCACTTCTCGCTGCAGGGCCTCGACCAGTACATGGCCTACCCGGCCGTGTTCGCGTTCGGCCTCGTGGCGTTCGGCCTGCTCGGCATGGGCCCGGTGACGATCGCCGTGGACTCGTACGGCCCGGTCACGGACAACGCCCAGTCGATCTTCGAGCTCTCGCAGGTCGAGACCACGCCGGGCGCGGCCGCCGAGATCGAGAAGCAGTTCGGCTTCAAGCCCGACTTCGAGAAGGGCAAGCACTACCTCGAGGACAACGACGGCGCGGGCAACACGTTCAAGGCCACGGCCAAGCCGGTGCTCATCGCCACGGCCGTCGCCGGCGCCACGACGATGCTGTTCTCGATCGTGCTCACGCTGCAGAAGCACTTCGAGGGCATCGGCCAGACGTTCTCGCTCGACCTGCTCGACCCGTACGTCATCCTGGGCCTGCTCATGGGCGGCGCCACGGTGTACTGGTTCACGGGTGCCTCCATGCAGGCCGTGACCACGGGCGCCTACCGCGCGGTCGAGTACATCAAGAAGAACATCAAGCTGGATTCGGCCGAGGCGGCGAACATCGAGACCTCGCGTACGGTCGTGCGCATCTGCACCGAGTACGCGCAGGCGGGCATGTTCAACATCTTCATGGTGATCTTCTGCCTCACCATCGCCTACGCCTTCTTCAACCCGGTGTTCTTCATCGCCTACCTCGTCAGCATCGCCGTGGTCGGCCTGTTCCAGGCCATCTACATGGCGAACGCCGGCGGTGCGTGGGACAACGCCAAGAAGGTGGTCGAGGTCGAGCTGAAGGCCAAGGGCACCGAGCTGCACGCGGCCTCGGTCGTGGGTGACACGGTCGGTGACCCCTACAAGGACACCTCGTCGGTGGCGCTCAACCCGATCATCAAGTTCACCACGCTGTTCGGCCTGCTGGCGGTCGAGATGGCGGTGGCGAATCCCGCCATCGCGATGCCGGTCGCGGCGGTGTTCACGCTGATCGCGCTGGTGTTCGTGTACCGCTCGTTCTACGGGATGCGCATCGCGACGACCGTGAAGTAGGTCGCGCGACCGCGAGTCGCAAGGGAGGCCCCCGGCGGATTTCCGCCGGGGGCCTCTCCCGTTGCGGCGCTAGGGGTTACGGGCGTCACTTGGAGCGGGGACTGAAGCCGGCAGGGCCGTCCGACCGCAGGTCCTGCCCCCCCCGGCGGAAGCCCCGCCGGACCCTCCATGGCCATCACGGGCCCGTTCAGGGCCGCCGGACCGGCGTTCACCCGGGCCGCACACAGAGCGCGAAATTGTTTGCACTCTGCAATGTGTTGGCTATCCTCTCGTCCACCTTCCGTCCGTCCGCCACGAGGGCTGCCCGACCATGCCGCTTCAGCGACCCCCGCACCTGCGCCGCATCCTCGGAATCGCCGCACTTCTGCTCGCCGTCGCCTCTTCGGGGCACGCCGTGGTGGTGTCCGGCGTCAAGGCCGAGCATCGCAACGGCCAGACCTTCATCACGTGGGACAACCTGCCCGGCACGGGTTGGTTGTACCGGGTCGTGCGCTCGGGTGGTCCCCTGCAGAGCATGGAGTCCGACGACGTCGTCGAGATCGCGCAGGTCGGTGGTAACAGCGCCGTGGACGAGCGCATCTCGTCCCTGCTGGGCCAGACGCTCACCTACCGCATCGACGAGAAGCAGCCCCCGCTGGCCATCACGAAGGGGCTCTTCGTTCACACGCCTCGGGAGAACACGCTCCACCACTACTCGGTGTTCGCCGAGAAGCTGGGGCTGGGCACGGACTACACCATCGTCCCCGGCCAGAACTCCACGCTCGTCCCGGTCGTCGAGGCGGTGACGAAGCCACGGCCGGTCTGGCAGCGCTCGCTCACCTCGCCGCGCGGCGAGGACTACGTACTGTGGACCACCAACGTTCGCACCCCGGTGTTCCCGGCCATGGGCAACACGCCGGGCCGCGCCTGGCACGTGGGCGTGATCCCGGGTGCTCGCAACGGCGCGCTGGTGCTGCACGGCCACGGCCGCGGCGGCAACTTCTTCAACTCGTTCGTCGGGACCGGCATGCCCGGCGAGTGGGTCGTCTCGATCGACGACTACCTGCCCACCGGCGACTACGCGAGCTTCTACTTCGGCTACGAGGAGAACTACGACCTCGAGCAGCCCATCAACGCGGTCCGCAACGGCGGGCTCGTGGTGGACTACACCGAGCAGCGTGTCCTCTACCTGCTCGACTGGGCCAACGAGACCATGCCGCACGACCCCAAGCGCGTGTACGCGATGGGCGTCTCCATGGGCGGCTCGTTCGCGTTCTTCCTCGCCTGGCACCACCCGGAGCGCATCGCGGGCGCGCTCTCGGTGATCCCGAAGATCTGCCTGGGCTACCAGCCCGACGTGTTCCCCGAGCTGCGCTCGTCGCTCGACCGCATGTGGGGCTCGCCCGACATGGACCTGCCCACCACCGCGGGCCCGCGCGTGTTCCAGTGGATGGACGGCCGCGAGCAGGCGCGCATCGCGCGGCACCGCGGCTCGGCGCCCATCGTGGCGTTCGCGGGCATCAACGACGACATCGTCGGATGGCAGGAGAAGGTCGCCTACTTCCAGCAGATGGAGCACAACAAGGCCGGCGGCGCGTGGTTCTGGGACACGCGCGATCACTACACGACGCACGAGCAGACCGAGTGGTTCCCCATGATGGCCACGCGGCAGCTCTACAAGTACCGCAACGACCAGAGCTACCCGGCGTTCTCGAGCAGCTCCGCGAACAGCTTCTACGGCGACGGCGACCCGGTCACCGCGGATCCCATCGGCAACCTGAACGGCGCCCTCGACTGGGACGAGTTCACGCTCGACGAGATGTGGGTGCACTGGAAGGTCACCCTGCGCACGAAGTCGCTGCGCACGCTCGACGGCGTCATGGCCGCCCCCGAGTCCGTCACGGTGGACGTGACCCCGCGCCGGCTGCAGCGGTTCCTGGTCGCGACGGGCGTGACCTACAAGTACGAGGTCCGTGCGCTCGACGACGATCGCATCCTGCAGCAGGGACAGGTCATGCCTGACGGCGACGCCGTGCTCACCATCCCGGGTGTGAAGGTGTACGCCGAGGGCGTGCGTCTGGTCGTGTACCCGAGCTCCACCGCCGGGGTCACCCCCGAGGGTGCGGCGCGGTTCCGCCCGCACCTGGCGCTGTCGCGCAACCCGGTCGCCGGCAAGGCATCGCTCACGATCGAGTGGCCCGCCTCGGGTGATGCCGTGGTCGAGACCTTCGACATGCAGGGCCGCCGCGTGCGCACGGAGTTCCGCGGGCACGCCGAGCGCGGCTTCACCGAGCACACGTTCCGCGGCGACGGCCTCGCCCCGGGCCTCTACATGGTGCAGGCGCGCATGGGCAAGGCCACGGCCACCCGCCGCGTCACCGTGCTGAACTGACGCCCTTCCCCCGCGAAGACACGAAGGCCCGGAGCGCCGTTCGCTCCGGGCCTTCGCGCATCCGACCCCGCCTCAGAGCTCGTTGCGCCGGATGATCTGGGCGTACCGCCACGCGCTCGGACGGATGCGGCGCTCCTGCGTCTCGAAGTCCACCTCGACCAGTCCGAAGCGGGCCCCGTAGCCGTCGGCCCACTCGAAGTTGTCGAGCAGCGACCAGTGCATGTAGCCCACCACGTCCACGCCCTCGGACACCGCACGCGCGACCTGCCACAGGTGCATGAACAGGAACATCCAGCGGTCGTCGTCGTTGCGCGTCGGGATGCCGTTCTCGGTCACCAGGATGGGCAGGTCGTAGACCGCGTACTCGCGCATGAACTGCGCCATACCCTCGGGGTAGATCTCCCAGCCGAGGTCGTTCGACTTGCCGCGCTGCATGCGGTGATCGCGCTTGGCGAAGTCGCCCACGAACCCGGGCAGGCTGATGCCGGAGTTCCGCACGAAGTCGCGCGTGTAGTAGTTGACCCCGATGAAGTCGAGCGTGCGCTTGAGCGGCAGGTTCTCCCAGAACAGTCCGGGGACGCGCAGCATGCCGGTGTGCAGCGCCTCGATGAAGAGGTGGTTGAACAGATGGCCACGCACCTTGACCGACTGCCGATCGAGCCAGCGGTTCGGGTCGTCGGGCGACAGCGCGAGCGCATGCTTGGCGATGCTCACGCGCGCATCGGAGCGGTTCGCGTGGATGACGTGGTACATGCGCACGTGGGTCCGGAGCATGTGGCGCAGCACCATGAGCGCCGTGCCCCACGCCCGCACGCGGCCCGGCGGCCACTGCCCGAGCAGCCAGCCCTTGAACACCTGCACCACGGGCTCGTTGAGCGTGATGTACCACTTCACGAGCGGCCCGTACTCGCGCATCACCTTCTCGGTGTAGCGCTCCATGGCCAACTCGATCGCCGGGTTCTCCCAACCGCCCTTCTCGGCCATCCACTGCGGCAGTGTGTAGTGGAACAGCGTCACCACGGGCTCGATGCCGCGCTCGTGCAGCGCGAGCAGCACCTGCCGGTAGTGCTCGATGCCCTCCTCGGACCAGCGCCCCTCCTCGGGCTCGATGCGGCTCCACTCGATCGAGAACCGGTGCGCGTTGTGCGACAGCGCCTGCGCGATGTCGAAGTCCTCGCGGAAGCGTCGGTAGTGGTCGCACGCGAGCCCGCTCGGCTCGGCGGTGCGACCGGCCTGTTCCCAGGCCCACCAGTCGTTGTGGACGTTGTCGCCCTCGACCTGGTGCGACGAGGTGGCCGCGCCCCACAGGAAGCCCTCGGGGAAACGGAAGTTGCTCGCCGCGCTCGCGTCGGCGTCATGGGAGTGCTCGTGGGCGTGCCCCTCGGGGTCGTGGGCAGGCGTGTCGGGGCCGTGGGGCGCTGCCCCCGGCCGCGACGCTGCCGACTCACGCTCGTGGATGCTCACACGCCCCCTCCCGGTGGCGCGGTCGAGACCTACGTCGAGGGGCAGGGCTTCGACGGCATGACGGGAACGCTGTTCCACGAGGCCGCGCACCAGTTCGTGTCGCTCGCCACGCGCGCCGCAGGCTGGCTCAATGAGGGACTCGCGAGCTTCTTCGAGGGCTGTCGCATCCTTCCGAACGGCACGGTGCTGATGAACATGCCCGCCACGCACCGCCTGTTCCCGCTCGCCGAGAACATGGAGCGCGGCTGGATGAGCAG
>JBEGJG010000054.1:0-10363 GCA_041184705.1 Candidatus Eiseniibacteriota bacterium | reverse complement strand
GTGCGACTGAACTTCCAGTCGTTCCGGGGCACCTTCGTGTTCCACTGCCACAACGTGGAGCACGAGGATCTGGCCATGATGGCGCAGCTGCGCGTGGTCTGAGGAGGCCGACATGCTCTCGAACCGGACGCTCTGGACGCACACGGGTCGCAAGGTGCGCTTCTACGACGACCTCGTGAAGGGTCGTGTCATCACCTTCAATCTCGCTTACACGCAGTGCACGGGTAGCTGTCCCACGGGCTTCTCCCGTCTGGCGGAGATCCAGGAGGAGCTCGGGGACGCGCTCGGGCGCGAGGTGTTCATGTACACCCTGTCGCTCGACCCCGAGAACGACACGCCCCGTGTCTTGCGTGAGGCCCGGGAGAACTACGGCGCCCGCAAGGGATGGACGTTCCTGACGGGCACCGAGGCGGGGGTGGAGGAGGTCCGGCGCTCCATCGGGCTCTACGACTCCGACCCCAAGGTGGACGCCGACCGGTCACAGCATTCGGCGTTGCTGGTGCTCGGCAACGACCGTGTGCAGCGCTGGTCCCGGGTGCCGCTGGGATTCAAGTCGGACCAGATCCACCGTGCGCTGCGGCGCATCTGGCTGCCTCCCGACCGCTGGTGATCGGGGGCTCCGCTGAGGGGGCGGGGAAGCGAAGAGGGCCGGCCCTTGGGGGCCGGCCCTCTCGCGTTCGGGTCACATGTTCGGGGAGGCGTCCCGGAGGGACCCCGGGCCCTCGCTCGTCGGCTCCTCACCGGCCCCCTCCTCGGGGGCGGTCTCGACCACCGGTGTGGCCGTGGCCGTGCGATCGCCCTCGCGCGCCCGTAGGCCCGCGATCACGAGGACGGTCAGCAGGACGACGAGGCTCACCACCATGAAGCCGAGCGTGCCGCGGTCGCGGCGGGACTCGTCCACTCAGATCTCCTTCCACGCCATCGTGCGCGCCGACGGGATGTCGGGGTCGAAGCGGTTGGTCGTCGGGAAGTAGGGCGGGATGAGGCCGCGACGGTCGTAGTGCCAGTTGCGGCTGTACCCCGTGAGCGTGTTGCCGTTGCTGCCGAACGTGCCGAAGGCGCCGTAGTACTTGGCGGTGACGCCCCCGCGCAGGTTCATGCTGCCGCGCGGTGAGCCGCTGGCGTAGTTATCCACCGCGAACTGCCCGCTCGTGCTGCCGGTGGCCATGATGAACGCGTCCACGTTGACGTTCGACGGGGCGCTCGATCCGATGCGCACCGATCCCGCCGACGAGAAGATGCCGAGGACGTTGTTGCGGTTGTTGTAACTGTCGCAGGTGAGGTCGCTGTTGATGATGACGTCCTGCGTGGCGGTGATGAGCAGGCGGGTGTTCTCGGCGACGGCCGCGTTCACGTAGTTGTTGGAGCCGCGGCTGGGACCGGTGAGCGAGTTGATGCTGCCGTTCGTGTACAGCACCGGACGAGGCGGAGTACCGCTGAACGTCTCGGCCGGCGCGCCGGTCGTGCTCGTCGAGTTCCAGACCTTGGTGGTGTTGTTCACCGGGTCCACCTCGACGGTGCGTCGCGTCGAGCCCTGCGCGAACTGGTAGTACTGCTTGTTCACCAGCGTATCGGCCCACATCTTGACCTGATCGGCGCTGCCCTGGATGTAGAAGCCACCCGTGAGGGTGGACCCGGAGCGGGGCAGGTAGATGCCGTTCGGGGGCGTGCTGGTCCCCGACAGGCCGAGCGCGGTGTTGATCTGGCTGTTCGTGGGAGCGGTGCCGACGGCGAGGTTCAGGCCGAGGGCCGCCGCCTGCTGGTTGAACGAGTTCGTGGGCAACGGCACGGACGACTGCCCGCGCAGGTAGCCGCCGTAGAAGTTCGGGACGTCGATCGAGCCGTTGTTCGAGGCGTTGCGCGAGACCGGGTTGCCGTTGTTGTAGAAGGTCGCGTTCGAGTTCACCTGCGTGACCTGATCCTGGAACGTCGGCTTGAACGCGAAGCGGAAGAACGTGTTCGTGTGCACGCGGCCGTCGAAGCTACCGGTCGAGGTGAACCAGATCGAGGAGCCGTCGGGCAGCGTGAAGCGGTCCATGAAGAGCAGGTAGTCCGCGAACGAGCCGCGCGAGGCGCTCACGCGCAGCAGGCCCTGCGACTGGACGCTGCGCCGTCCCGTCGAACGCACCGTGCCCGTGGAGGTGATGTTGAACAGGTAGTTGTAGGTCTGTGCGGTGTCGGCGATCTCGGCGCTCGAGAACGTCACCGACGCCGTGGCGGCGTACGGTGGGTTCGAGGCGGTGGCCGAAGAGGCGGCTCCGAGCGTGCCCGCCGGGAACAGGGCGCCGGGGTTCGTCACGATGTTGCCGGTCGCACCCCGTGCCGTCCACGCGACGAGGCAGCTGTCGAGCTTGGCCTGGGCCATGTTGGCCAGCACCTGCTGCTGGGCGCGCACACCCGCGTCGGCCGCGTAGAGCGCGATCTTGGCGGTCTGGACGTTCGAGGACTGGGATCTCTCGCCGGTCGTGGTGCCCATGAACGTCACGACGAGCACGCTCGAGAGCAGCATGAACAACAGCGCAGCTGCGAGCACGATGCCGCGCTCACCGAGGCCGTCACGATGCGACGTCGGGGTCCGGTCCATGGGGCCTCCTAGAAGGTGCGCGGCTGCACCGCCGCCCACACGCTGTCGCGCAGGGTCGGTCGGCGGGGGTCCGGGACGCTCGTGAAGACGACGGGGGAGACCTTGTCCACGAGTGCCATGTTGCCGGGGTTGCGCGTCCACGTGCCGTCCTGCATCTGGTACCAGACGCGGAACCCGGTCACGCCGTAAGCCACCACCTGCGGGGTGGAGCCGAACTCCCGGCGCATCAGGACGGGTTTGCGGAACGACGTCTCGTCGAGGTAGTAGCTGGTGATCGTGGCCTTGTACACACTCGTGACGGTGTCGGGGTAGCCACCCGTCGGCGGCCAGGTCGAGGTCATCGTGGCCGTGGCCCCGTTGAAGGGCGAGGTCAGGCTGTGCTGGATGACGTCCGATCCCGCGGTCCCGGTGCACAACAGCATGTGGGACCGGCTGGTGCCGTTCGTGAGGATGAACAGGTCGCCGTTGCGGAAACCGGAGTTGTTCATGACCCGGGTCTGCGAGCTGACGGTGGCCATGTCGGACTGGAGCAGCGTCTGGGCCTGCCACGCGCCGACGAGCACGAGCGAGTCGCTGCCGTCGTTGGCGAAGCCGGGGTTCACGGCGAGCAGCGTGTCGCCCACACCACCTCCCGTGTTGCAGAAGATGTCCACGCGCCCCCAGCCCGAACCCGCCATGCGGATCTCGCGCTCGATGAGCTGGATCGCGGTGCGCGCGTTCTGGCGGGCGTCGGCCACGTCGGTGAGGCGAGCGGCGTGCCGCGAGGACTGGAAGAAGGTGGACATGATGCCGGCCAGTACGGCCGAGCCCACCACGAGCGTGACCATGAGTTCCAGCAGGCCGAAGCCGCGCTGCGCGCGGTCCATGCGGATCGCAGGGCGGTTCATGTTCAGCCCCCGGACCGCGCGGTCACGATGACGAGCCGCGCCTCGGGGGCGGCCGAAGGGGACCGGCGGGCGACGGTGACCGTGATGCGCTTGCAGTCGTCGCTCGGTTCGTCCTCCTCGACGACCCACCGGACGTGGTAGAGCCCGTCGTGGGGGTTGGCGGGGTCGTCGTGCGTGCCCTCGCTGAGCGTGCCCGACCCGTAGGGTTCGGTGAGCAGTTCCTCGGCCGTCTCGGACGCGATGGACGATGCGCGCGTCTGGGCGCCGGCCGCCATGACGCGATCGGTCGCCATGGGGATCGTGAGCGCCATGGCGAGCATGCCGGTGGCGAACACCGTGAGGGCGATCAGCACCTCGATGAGCGTGAAGCCGGCGGCGGGCCGGTCGTGATGCGAACGGGTAGGGGTCATGGCTCGTAGCAGATCCCGGCGGCCGAGATGGCGAGCGTGTCGCGGTCACCGAGTCGGTTGGCGACGACCAGCAGCCCGCCCTGGGTGCCGAGCTTGAGCGTCCCGCTGATGTCGAACGTGACGGTGTCGGGCTGGGTCGGCATCTCGACCGAGGCCAGACGCGTGCTGCGAGGCAGTCGGCGGAAGGTGCGTGCCTCACCGGCGTCCACGAGGTTGTCCGCGTCGCTGTCCACGTGGATCTCGTACGTGGTGACGTTCGTGGTCACGGGAGGGGCGCCGAAGCGGATGACCACGGGGGCGCGCCGCGTCACGGCGAGCTGACGCGCACGCCGGACGTCCTGGAGCACCTGCGTGTGGGCCTGCTCGAGGGCGAGCGTGCTGCGGTATCGCTCGAACGCCGGCAGACCGACCGAGATCATGATCCCTGCGATGACAAGGGCCACCATGAGCTCGATGAGGGTGAACCCGGGGGAACGGGACAAGTTTCCTCACCAACACGTATAGGTCCCCGGCGCACCCGGGGGATGTGGATGGGTGATCGAGAACACTGCAAGTCCGACGCCAGCCTGTGCCCCGACCACGGCACGATCATGCAGGCGTTGAGCGGGCAAGCACTTGGGCGGGCGGTACGTGGACAGCCCCAGCCGGCCTCGGTGCCTGCGGACGCCCGGAGCCCTGCATCGCGCACCTGCCCCCGTTGCAGGACGCACCCCATGGGAAAGGTGACCCGCCCGGCTCGGCGCGAGTCCCGTCCGGAGAACGAATTCGGCGTAAGGCGTTATCCTGCAGGCGAATGGCGACTCAACCCACGGCCTGCTTCGTGCTAGCCTCGTTCACTCGCGAACCTTCCATGGAGCACGAGGCTCGATCGGTCGGTCGCGCAATCCCATCCGCCACAGAGGGTTCGAATGTCGGGCAGGCTCGATTTCATCCTGCGGGCGAACGCCGAGTACATCGAGGAGCAGCACCGCCGCTGGTCGGAGAACCCCCACTCGGTGCCCGAGGATTGGGCGCTCTTCTTCTCGGGGGTGGAACTCGGTGAGCGCAAGCCGGTGCCGGGGGGCGGGCAGGACAGCGCCTACGCGCTGGTGCACGCCTACCGCGAGTTCGGGCACCTCGTCGCTCGGCTCGATCCGCTCGGGCTGGAGACCGCCGACCGCCACCCGTACCTCGAGCTGTCCGCGTTCGGGCTCACCGAGGACGATCTCGACCGCGAGGTGACCGCGCCGTTCCACGGCGAGTTCCGCGGCACGTTGCGACAGCTCGTCGAGGCCTTGCGCGAGACCTACTGCGGCACGCTCGGTGCGGAGTTCATGGACATCCCCGATCCCGTGCAGCGCGAGTGGCTGCAGCAGCGCATGGAGGGCACGCGCAACCGCCCGCAGCTCGGGGACGCGGCGCGCATCGGCATCCTGCGTGCGCTGCTCTCGGCCGACGGCTTCGAGCAGTTCCTGCATGCGCGCTACACCGGCCAGAAGCGGTTCTCGCTCGAGGGTGGTGCGTCGGTCATCCCCATGTTCGAGGCGCTCATCGGTGCCGCGGCCGGGATGGGCGTGGAGCAGCTCACGATCGGCATGCCGCACCGCGGGCGCATCAACTTCCTCGCCCACGTCATGCGCAAGCCGCTCGAGAACATCTTCAGCGAGTTCGAGTCGGCGTTCGCGCCGCCCGAGGTGCAGGGGCACGACGACGTGAAGTACCACCTCGGCTACTCGTCCGACCACGAGGCCGCCGACGGCCGTCGCGTCCACCTGACGCTCACCTACAACCCCAGTCACCTCGAGTTCGTGAACCCGGTCGTGCTCGGGGCCATGCGCGCGCGTCAGGAGATGATGGCCGACGTGCAGCGCGACCGAGGCATCCCGGTGCTCATCCACGGCGACGCCGCGTTCTCGGGCGAGGGCATCGTGCCCGAGACGCTCGCGCTCGCGCAGCTGCCGGCCTACCAGACCGGCGGCACGCTGCACATCGTGGTCAACAACCAGGTCGGCTTCACCACCTCGCCGCGCGACGCCCGCGTCACGCGCTACCCGTCCGCGATCATGCGCGTGGTGGACGCGCCCGTGCTGCACGTCAACGGCGACGATCCCGAGGCGTGCGTGCACGCCATGACGATCGCGCTCGAGTACCGCATGCGCTTCAAGCGCGACGTCTGCATCGACCTCGTGTGCTACCGCAAGCACGGGCACAACGAGATGGACGACCCCACGTTCACGCAGCCGGTCATGTACCAGCGCATCGCCGAGCACGTGCCGGCCTCGCGGCGCTACGCCGACCACCTCGTGCGCGCCGGTGTGCTCGATGCCGCCGCCGTCGAGCGCATCGAGAAGGAACTGGACGCCGCGTTCCGCACCGCGCACCGCCGGGCCTCGAGCGAGCCCATCCCACCCGTGCGCCACGAGCCGCACGGGACGTGGCGCGGTCTGCAGTGGGCGGGCGAGGACTGGAGCGCCGACACGCGCGCCTCGCGCGAGACGCTGGAGCAGGTGCTGCACGGCGTGACCCGCCTGCCCGAGACGTTCCACCCGCATCGCAAGATCGCGCAGCTCATCACCGACCGTCGCCGCATGTTCCTCGAGGATCGCGTGGACTGGTCGCTCGGCGAGACGCTCGCCTACGGCACGCTGCTACTCGAGGGGCGCAACGTGCGCCTGACCGGGCAGGACGTGGGCCGCGGCACGTTCACGCACCGGCACGCGGCGCACTACGACACGCAGGACGGGCATCGGCACGTGCCGCTCCAGCACCTCGTGCCCGAGCAGGGACGATTCGAGGTCGTGGACAGCATGCTGTCCGAGGCCGCGGTGCTGGGCTTCGAGTACGGCTTCAGCACCGCCGACCCGCACACGCTCACCGTGTGGGAGGCCCAGTTCGGCGACTTCGTCAACGTCGCGCAGGTCATCGTGGACCAGTTCATCGCGTCCGGCGAGGCCAAGTGGGGTCGCATGTCGGGGCTCACGCTGCTCCTGCCGCACGGCTACGAGGGGCAGGGGCCCGAGCACTCGAGCGGGCGCCTCGAGCGTTTCCTCGAACTGTGCGCCGACCGCAACATGCAGGTCTGCAACCTCACCACGCCCGCGCAGCTGTTCCACGCGCTGCGCCGCCAGTTGCACCGGTCGTTCCGCAAGCCGCTCGTGATCCTGAGCCCCAAGAGCCTGTTGCGTCACAAGCTCGCGGTCTCGAGCGTGTCGGACTTCACGGGCGGCACGTTCCAGAGCGTGCTCGACGACGCGCGGGCGGGCGACCGCGCCGCGGTGCGTCGCGTGGTGCTCACGACCGGCAAGATCCACTACACGCTGCGCGAGGCGCGTGAGGCCCGCGGCCTCGCCGACACCGCGCTCGTGCGCGTGGAGCAGTTGTACCCGTTCCCGGCCACCGAACTCGCCGTTGTGCTCGCGGGCTATCCCGCCGCGCGCGAGGTGGTGTGGGTGCAGGAGGAGCCGGCCAACATGGGGGCGTGGCGCGCGCTGCGTCACCGCTTCGAGGCGGTGGTGCCGTCCGCGCTCTCGCTGCGCTTCGTGGCGCGCCGCAGCGCGGCCTCGCCCGCCACCGGCTTCTACGCCACGCATCAGCAGCAGGAGGCCGCGCTCATCGAGGCGGCGCTCGGGGACGGCCGTACGCTGCCGTCCGGTCCGCAGGGCGTGCTCGTGACGCACGCCGAGATCCGCAGGGAGGCCCGTTCGTGACGGTCGAGGTGAAGGTCCCGCGCCTGGCGGAGTCCATCTCCGAGGCGACGCTGGTGGAGTGGTTGAAGGCCGACGGTGCGAGTGTGCGCGCCGACGAACCGATCGCGAGCCTCGAGACCGACAAGGCCACGGTGGACATCGTGGCCGACGCCTCGGGTGTCCTCACGCACTCGCACAAGGTCGGGGACGTGGTGAAGGTGGGTGACGTGCTCGGTCGCATCGCGCCGGGTGCGACGCCCACGGCCGCCGCCACGGCGCCCGCACCCGCATCCACACCCGCACCTGCTCCCACACCCGCTCCCGCACCCGGCGTGCCCGCGGCACCGCCCGCGAGCGCGGCCCCCGCTCCGGTGCTCTCGCCCGCGGTGCGCCGCGTGGTCGAGGAGCGAGGGCTCGACCCCGCCGCCATCGTGGGGACCGGGCCGCACGGACGCATCCTCAAGGACGACGCGATGCGTGCGCCGGTCGCCCCCGTGGACGTGCCCGCACCCGCACCCGCGAGCGCGGCCCCCGTGCCCACGATCCCCACCGAGGAGGGCGAGGACGTCACCGTGGTGCCCATGAACCGCATCCGGCAGCGCATCGCCGAGCGACTCGTGCAGGCGCAGCACACCGCGGCCATCCTCACCACCTTCAACGAGATCGACATGTCGCGGGTCATGGACCTGCGCGCGCGGCACAAGGACGCGTTCGAGAAGCAGCACGGTGTGAAGCTGGGGTTCATGAGCTTCTTCGCGCGCGCCTGCGTGCTCGCGCTCGCCGACGTGCCGGCGGTGAACGCCGAGATCCGCGGCACCGACATGGTGTTCCATCGTCGTGTGCATCTGGGCATCGCGGCCAGCACCGGCCGTGGTCTCGTGGTGCCCGTCGTGCGCGACGCCGATCGCATGGACCTCGCTGGTCTCGAGCGCGAGATCGGGCGCATGGCGCAGCGTGCCCGCGACGGCCAGCTCACCCCGCAGGAGTTGTCGGGGGGCACGTTCACCATCACCAACGGTGGCGTGTTCGGCTCGTTGCTCTCGACGCCCATCCTGAACCCGCCGCAGAGCGGCATCCTCGGGATGCACAAGATCGAGAAGCGACCGGTCGTGCTCGACGACGATCGCATCGTGGTGCGCCCCATGATGTACGTGGCGCTCTCGTACGACCACCGCATCATCGACGGCCAGCAGGCGGTCACGTTCCTCGTGCGCGTGAAGGAGCGCCTCGAGGACCCCGAGCGCATGCTGCTCCGCATCTAGGAGGGCACGATGGCCACGGAGACGTTCGACCTGGTGGTGATCGGCGCCGGTCCCGGCGGGTACGTCGCGGCGATCCGCGCCGCGCAGCTCGGGATGCGGGTGGCGTGCGTGGAGCGACACGCCACGCTCGGCGGGACCTGCCTCAACGTGGGCTGCATCCCCAGCAAGGCGCTGCTCGACTCGAGCGAGCACTTCGAGCACGCCCGCCACGGCCTCGCGGTCCACGGCGTGCGTGTCGAGGGCGTTGCGCTCGACCTGCCCGCCATGATGGCGCGCAAGGACAAGGTGGTGCGCGAGCTCACGCGCGGCGTCGAGGGTCTGTTCCGCAAGAACCGCATCGAGCGCGTCACCGGCACCGCCCGGATCGTCTCGGCCGGTGAGGTCGAGGTCACGGGCGGGGAGGCTCCGCGCCGTCTGCACGCCCCGCGCATCCTCATCGCGACCGGCAGCAAGCCCGCGTCGCTGCCGGGCATCGCGTTCGACGGTCGTCGCATCGTGCACAGCACCGACGCGCTCACGCTGCCCGAGGTGCCCAGGCGCCTGCTCGTGGTGGGGGCCGGTGCCATCGGGCTCGAACTGGGTTCGGTGTGGCGCCGGCTCGGGGCCGAGGTCACGGTGCTCGAGTACCTCGATCGCATCGTGCCGGGCGCCGACGCGGGCACCGCGCTCGCGCTGCAGCGCGCCCTCGAGCGTCAGGGCATGGTGTTCCGGTTCGGGGTCTCGGCTCGTGCGGCGCGGGTCGTCGGTGAGGGGGTCGAGGTCGAGGTCGCGCCCGCCGCGGGCGGCGACGCGACGGTGGAGACCGCGGACGTCCTGCTGGTGGCGGTGGGACGTCGGCCGTACACCGAGGGCCTCGGTGCGCGCGAACTGGGAGTGGCGTTCGACGAGCGCAACCGCATCGTGACCGACGCGCACTTCGAGACGAACGTGAAGGGCGTGTACGCGATCGGCGATGTCGTGGCGGGACCCATGCTGGCGCACAAGGCCGAGGAGGAAGGCGTCGCATGCGTGGAGCGCATGGCCGGCGTGGCCGGGCACGTTAACCGCGACTGCATCCCCAACGTCGTGTACACGTGGCCCGAACTGGCCTCGGTGGGGCTCTCCGAGGAGGACGCTCGGGCGCGCGGTCTCGAGGTGCGGGTCGGGACGTTCCCGTTCCTCGCCAACGGCCGTGCCAAGGCCATGGGGGAGAAGGACGGGCAGGTGAAGGTGCTCGCCGACGCCGCGACCGACCGGATCGTGGGGGCGCACGTGGTGGGGCCGCGTGCGAGCGACCTCATCGCCGAACTGGTGGTGGCCATGGAGATGGGCGCGAGCGCCGAGGACGTGGCGCGTTCGGTGCATGCCCACCCGACCCTGCCCGAGGCGGTGAAGGAGGCCGCGCTCGCGGTCGCGGGGCGCGCTCTGCACACCTGACCGCGGTCGTCATCGCCGTCCACGGGCCCGCGTCGCCTCGCGCGACGCGGGCCCGACCGCTTCCGGGGCCATCCATCGCGCACCCTCGAGGGGGCCCCGGGGTGTCGGGGAGCCGTCCGAGGCGTCGCGCCGTGGACAG
>JBEGJG010000053.1:0-10413 GCA_041184705.1 Candidatus Eiseniibacteriota bacterium | reverse complement strand
GACCTGCTCGCCGACGTCCGCCGCGACCCGCGGCACGAGATGCTGCCGGTCGTCATGGTGACCGGAGCGGTGGGCCTGGTGACCCGCCGGCTCGCAGCCGCCGCGGGTGTCAGCGCGTTCCTGCCCAAGCCGTTCGACGCCGAGGAGCTCGTCCTCTGCCTCACGAGCCTGCTCAACCAGAAGCGCATCGTGGACGGGCTCGAGCAGGCCGGTCGCGTGCTGGTGAGTCTCGCCCGCACCATCGAGGCGCGCGATCCCTACACGGCCGGGCACGGGCAGCGCGTCGCGCTCATCGCAGGCGGCATGGGATCCGATCTGAAGCTCGGGGGCGAGGAGATGCGTGCCCTCGAGGAGGGCGGGCTGCTGCACGACATCGGCAAGGTGGGCATCCGCGACGCCCTGCTCGCCAAGCAGGGACCGCTCGACGCCGAGGAGCAGCGCGAGTTCCGCACCCATCCCGAGGTCGGGGTGCGCATGGTCGAGAACCTGCTCACCATGGCCCACACGCTGCCGGTCATCCGCTCGCACCACGAACGCTGGAACGGGACCGGCTACCCGGACCGTCTCCTCGAACATGGCATCCCCGTGGTGGCGCGTATCACGGCGTACGCCGACGTGTACGACGCGCTGGCGAGCGCGCGGCCCTATCGCGCCGCGTATCCGCATGCCGCGGCGATGGACATCATCCGCGAGGAATCCCGCCGCGGTTTGCTGGATCCCGACCTGCTCTCGGTGTTCGAGCGTGCGGTGCGGCTCGTGGACGATCGCGCCCTCGCTTGACCCGCCGCGTGCGCGGTCTCCCGAACGAACGGCCCCGGTCCGAGGACCGGGGCCGTTCGTCGTCTTACGCCTACCTTGCCGGGTCAGCGCCCGATCTGCCCCACGATCCGGCTGGCCTGCTCGGCCGCGTCCACGATGACCTGCAGATGCTCGTTCGTCTCGGCATCCACAGGGCGGTTCATGGTCGCCAGCTGCGCATGGCCGCTGATGACCGCCAGCACGTTGTTCACCGCGCAGATGCGCTCGGAGAGCGCACGGCTCGAGACGCGCTTGCGCCTCGGCGCCGGGCGGCCCGGGCTGGGCGGATCGGTGACGCCCGGCAGTTCGAGGATGCTGACCGCGACCAGCATGGGCCCCGGCACGCCGATCATCGGGCACGCCGTGGCCGCGCGCTCCACCCACGCGCCGTCATGACGCCGGATGCGGACCTTGGCGAAGGCCCCGGCACAGCCACCCGTCACCATGTTGGCGTGGCAGCAGTCCTTGAGCGAGGCACAGTCCTCGGGGTGGATCCAGTCACAGAACAGTGCACCCTTGCGTGCCGCCAGCGGCGGCCCGAGCAGACGCTCGAGATCCGGGCTCTCGAACTGGATGTTGCCCTCGGTGTCGGTGATGCACAGGCAGTGCGACGGCGATTCCGACAGGCGGCGTGGCACGGGGAGCAGTTGCCGCCCCGTGGTCCCGCTGCGCTGCGCGCCCCAGAGGCCCGTGAGGTGTCCGTCCTCGACGATGCCCACCATGTTGGTGAGGACGCGGATGGGACGGTTCTGCTCGTCCCACTCGTACGACTCGGCGTCGGTGATGCGGAACCGGGATTCCACGAACGTCTGCAGGATGGCTTGCTGCTCGACGCGCGGTGCGACGAGGAGTTCGGCGAGATGCATGTCCATGAAGCGTCGCGTCGTCGCCGCGTCGATCACCTGCGCGTGGGCCGGTGTGCACTCGACGAGACGCGCCTCGCGCAGGATGTCCTGCACGATCGTCTCGGGGGCCCCACCGATCGGGATGGGTTCCTCGAACGACATGCGCCACACGCGCTCGGACAGCATGGCCAGCAGCAGGCGGTAGCGGGAATCGGTCGGCGGGGTGTCGGTGGTCTCTCGCACCGAAGGGGCTCGGGAATCGAGCGTTCCCGGTACGAGGTTCAAGGTGCTTCCTGCACCCTTGTCCTGGCGGAACCGTTCCGTGGCTCGCGTGGACGACGGCATCATCGGGCTCTCCGAGGGATGGGTTCGGGGGTCCGTGCAGGACGATCACGGTCGTCCTCGCACAGGTCTGGGACGGACCGTTCACAGCCCGGTCCCGCCGTCCTCCCCACCCTCGACCGGAACTTCCTTCCGGCCGTGAGCGATCGTCGCGAGCACGTTCTCGTGCTTCACGCGGCACCTTCTGTCAGGGGTGCCTGACGGCGTGGCACGACACGGGACCTAAGTCGTTGTAGACCGATGGACCATGTCGTGACGCCGGTCACTTACTGCAGGAAGCGGGCCACAATTCCCTTGCAAGTGGCCCGTTCGAACACCTTCTGAGTGGTTCCTGCGGTCACTTACCCAGCCAATGGAGCACGCCGACCGTCATCTGCGGCAGGTAGGTGATTACGAGCGTGCCCGCACCGAGGATGAGCAGGAAGGGCACGACGTGCCGGTAGAGTTCGGGCAATGGCTTGCGGAAGCGCGACGAGGACAGGAACAGGTTGAGCCCCGCAGGCGGGAACAGGAACCCCAACTCGAGGTTGGCCAGGAACACCACGCCGAGGTGGATCGGGTCCACCCCGAAGGCCGCCCCGATCGGGGCGACGAGCGGCGCCAGGATGACGATCGCCGAGTAGATCTCGAGCACCGAGCCGAGCACGAGCAGCACGAGGTTGAGCACCAGCAGGAAGACGACCTGCGAGTGGATGTGCTGCTGGACCCAGCCGAGGAGCAGGTCGGGGATCTGCGCGTCCACGAGCCAGCTCGTGAGTCCGAGCGCCGAGGCGAGCAGGATGAGCACGGCACCGCAGAGCACGCCCGCCTTCACGAGCACGCCGGGCAGGTCGCGCAACGGGTGGATGTCGCGTGTGATGAAGCACTCCACGAAGATGGCATACGCGAACGCGACCGCGGCCGCCTCGACCATGGTGGTGAGGCCCGAGACGAACAGGCCCACCACGAGGAGCGGAACGGTGAGCTCCCAGCGGGCCCGCCATCCGGACTCCAGCACCTCGCGCCACGAGAACGTCGGGCGATCGGTCTCGCTGCGTCGTCCCACGATCATGCCGTAGCCCGCCGTGATGCCGATGAGCAGCAGGCCGGGCAGCAGCCCTGCGATGTAGAGCGAGTCCGCCGGAACGTTGGCCACGACCGCGTACAGGATGACCGGCAGGCTCGGCGGCAGCAGCAGGCCGAGACTGCCCGAGGCGGTCACCAACCCGAGCGAGAAGCCCTCGGGGTAGCCGGCCTTCAGCAGCACCGGCAGCAGGATGCCGCCGAGCGCCATGATGGTGACGCCCGAGCCGCCCGTGAACGTGGTGAAGAGCGCGCACACCGCGGCCACGAGCACGGCGACGCCGCCGGGCAGCCAGCCGAAGAGCGCGCGGAAGAACCGCACGAGACGCTGCGAGGCCTGGGACTCGGCCATCACGTAGCCGCACGCCGTGAGCAGCGGGATCGCGGGCAGCGTCGGCGAGACCATGAGTCGGTAGATGTCGGCGGTGACCGCCGAGACGGGCACGCCGTCCTTGAAGAACAACGCGAGCGCAATGCCGCCCATGGCCACGAACACCGGAGCGCCGACGAGCGCGGCCAGCAGGATGAGCGCCACGAGCGGGAGGGCGAACGAGCCGCTCCACTGCGGGACCAGCCCCAGCGCGAGGGCGCCCCCCACCGCGGCGAACGCGACGACGCGTCCGCGCCAACCGTCGGCGGCGCCCCACGCGATGCGGATGGCGAGCAGCGCGAGCGTGACCGGCATGATGCACTCGCTGATCCACACCGGAAGCCCGATGGGCAGCACGTGTCCCTGCTCGCGATCGGCCTGGACCACGCCGTACGCGGAGTACGCCAGCACGGCGCACACGGCCGCGGCGACCGCCGAGGAGAACAGACGGGCCGGGCGATGGAACCCCGCCTTCTCGATCGCCTCGGTGGTCGAGAGCGTGAGGTGGTGACGCTCACGCGCGGCCACCAGCCCGCCGACGAACGCGAGCCACAACGTGAGCTGGGCGCGGAACTCCGCCGAGCCGGGGACGCTGAAGCCGCCCATGCGGCGGCCGATCGCGTCCACGAGCGGGATGAGCATCGAGAACAGGAACGCGGCGACGAGCAGTCCGCCCTCGAGCGAGTGCAGGAATGCGAGCGGGCGCGACGGGGCGGGTGCGGTAGAGGTCTTGGGATCGGACATAGGGCGCGGAGCCTAGCCGACCCGGCGCGAGCCCGCATCCGTGTCCGGCGGCGACTCCCCTCCCACCGGACGCACGAACGCCCGGCGGGTCTCCCCGCCGGGCGTCGTTCTTCGCGTGGGCCTTGCCTCAGTAACGGCTCTGGGCCCGCAGGAACCAACCGCGCGCGCTGGCCTGCTCGCGAACGAGCGGGTCACCCGAGAAGCGGCTGAAGTTGTAACCGACGCCGAAGCGCATGTTCTGGTTGGCGTCGTAGCTGAGCTCGTTGAGCCAACCGGTCCGCTGGTCCGAGGCCTCGCGCTGCGACAGCACGCGGTACTCGACACCGAGGCGGAACGGCTGCTGGCGGATCCGGTAGTCGATTCGGCTGGCGACGATCGAGCTGTGCGCGACCGCCGACGGCTGACCCGGACGACCATCCTCGGACAGACGGGTGGCACCCTTCACCGCCCACTCGACACCCGGAGCCAGACGCGTGGTGGCCTCGACGGCCGCCACACCGAGCACCGAGTTCAGCCCCAGCGTGTCCCCCGCACCGGCCGCACGCTCGTCCGCGAGACGCGTCCAGCGCGCGATCGCCTGGAAGGCGTCCGAACGCGGCGCACGCCACGCGAGACCGATGCTGCTCTCCGTGTAGCGGTTGGGGGTCGTGAAGATGGCCTCGCCGCGGCGCGAGTGGCTCATCCGCAGGTCGGTCATCACCGTGAAGCCGCTCGGCAACGCCAACTCGAGGCGCGTGGACGACAGCATCTGGCGAGTGTAGGCCGTGCCCTGCATGCGGCGCGCTTCCGCCCGGGTCGAACCCGAGATCGGCAGACGGCCCTTGTAGGACAGCATGCCCGACACCGAACCGTGCTGGCCCGAACGGCCACCACGCGTCCCGTGCTCGCCCGCCACCGCGATCGACAAGCCGGACGACGTGCGCCACGCCTGCTCGAGGCCCGTCACCGACACGCCGTGGTCGCCCATCGGGTCGCGCTGCCACTGGTACTCCGAGTACACACGGCTCTCGGGGCCCAGCGGCGCCTGCACGCCGAACAGCGTCCCACCGCGCACGCCCGAGGCGGCGTCGGTGCGCTCCTCACGCAGATAGATCTGCTTGTCACCCAGGGTCACCGTGGCCGAGCCGCGCAGCGTGTTGCCGAGCGCACCCGACGAGCCACGCGCCTCGAGCGACAGGTTCGACAGGGCCAGCCACTCCACGGCCAGGGCCGTGGTCGTGCGGCTGTCACCCGCCAGCGTCTGCTGGTGCTCGACCGTGGTCTTCACACGGTCCACGGGCTTCCACCACACGCGCGCCGCGCCCGTGCTGTTCGACTGCACGCGATCCTGCGCGAAACGCAGGTCGCGCTGCTCGAACTCCGCCGCGAAGCCACGCTTCGCCTCGTCCATGCGCCACTGCAGACCGAACAGGTCCGAGCCGCGCAGCGAGTTGAAGCCGGTCGAGGCCGGACGCGACTCGTGGTCGTAGCGGGTCGAGAAGCGGCCATAGCGACCGGCGTTCACCTGGGCCCGGAAGCCCGAGCGATCCGCCGCCATGCCCTCTCGCTCGCCGTCGGACAGGAAGCCCGACTCGACACGACGCAGGTAACCCGAGACGTTCGCGACGCCCGGCTTGCCCATGAGCTCGCCGAGATCGACCTCGGCGGCCGTCTTCCAGGCCATACCCGAGTGCGCCCCGACCGAGTCCATCTCGGCGTAGCCGATGCCGCCGTCCGTGCTGGAGAACGCACGGCCGGTGCGACCGCTGCTGGTCGCGATCTCACCCGTGACGCGGGTGCCCTTGGCGACGCTGGCCGTGAAGTCCGTACCGCGCAGGCGGTACTCACCGCCGCCCGACTGGTCGTCCACGATCGTGGTGCCGACCTGCAGGTTGCGGCCCAGCGCCTGGGTGACGCGGCCACCGACGGCCGACTTCTCGGCGCCGTTGCCGCGCGTCTCGTAGTCCACCTCGATGCTCACGGGGTGGCCCTGCAGGTCGCCGTCGCCCACGAGCCCGCCGTCGTTCCAGACGCTCGAGACGGGACGCGTGAACTGCAGACGACCCTCGTACTCCTTGATGATGACGTCCACGCCCGGACGCTGCGGCACGCGGGCGATCGGCAGCCCGGTGATGCGGTCGCGGACGACGAGCGTGACCATGGTGCTGCCCTGCAGCACCTCGGTGTGGCTCAGGTAGTAGAGCGAACCGCCCGTGGCGTCGAGGACGTCGCGCACCTTGATGTGCGACGCCTGGGCCCCGAACAGCGCGAGCGACGTGCCCGACGGGATGCTCTTGTTGCCCGACGTCTCGCCGACGCGCAGCTGCGCGCCGTAGAGCGTGCGGCGGAACCCGGCGAGCTCGACCTGGTCGAGCGCGATCGGGAAGTTGCCGAGCGAGGCCTTCACGGCATCGCCCTCGAGGCCCACGTACAGACGGCCACCGTTGAGCTCGCTGTTGCGCACGCCGGCCGAGTCCCCGAACACCGGGTAGAGCTTGTCGGGGTCGAGCTGGGTGAGCAGACGGTCACGACCGTTGTCGTCGAGGTCCTTGAACATCGAACCCCAGTCGCGGCGCTGCGAGTCGAAGGCCGAGGTGAGCAGGTAACGGCCCGCCACCCAGCCGCGCAGGTTCCACGCGACACGGCCCTCGGTGTACGTCTTGGAATCGCTCTTGCGGAGGAACGACGCCCCCGACGACTGGCCCACGACACCGTCGGCCAGTGCGACCAGGAACATCCCCGGCGAGCGCACCTCGAGATCGCGCTTCACGACCGAGGCGCGACCCTGCGGGTCGGTGACCTCGAACGTGAGCGTGTTCATGCCCTCGGCCAGCACGAGGTTGTGGCTGAACGAACCGTCCGACCGGACCTCCAGCGCCGTGCCGTTCACCGTGACGCGGTGGCCCGGACGCGTGCGGCCCGCCAGACCCAGCGCCGGCGACTGCAGCGCCACGCCCTTCGGCGGCAGGTACAGCGTGAGCGAGGGCTCCTCCTCGACGAGCACCACCGCCCCGCCGTTCGCATCGCGATCCGCGACCTCGATCGTGCGGGTGGTCGTGTTGACGAGGCCCGAGGCATCCTTGGCGACGAGCGCGAAGTCGTTGCGACCCACGCGCAGCGGCACCTCGACCATGAACGAGCCGTCCTCGCCCACCGACACGCCCTGACCGTTCACGGTCACGATCGCACCGGCGTCGGTGACGCCACGCAGGGTCGTGTAGGCCACGGGCGAGTTGCCGGTGGTCGCCTCGTCGGCGGCGAGCGGCATGCCCGCCTCGAGGACGGCCGAACGCGGCTCGGTCCGCAGATCACCGGTCGACTGGCCGAACGGCAGGCGCGTCTCGCCCTGGGGCGAGGTCACCTGCAGACGCGGCAGACGGACGCGGGCGACCGACTTGCGGCCCGAACGATCCACCATCTCGACCTCGAACGAGTCGCCGACCCGGTTGGGGATCGTCGTCTCGAAGCGGTCACGGGCATCCACGGGGATCTCGAGGTCGCCCAGCGTGACGCTGGCACCCGAGCGATCCGCCGAGGTCACGACCTGCTCGGTCGGGACGACGGTCACGGGGACACCATTGACCTTCAGTTCCTTCGACGACTTGAGCGATCCGGTCAGGTCGAGCGTGTTGAACGGCTGACCGTCGCGAACCACGACCGCCAGACCATTCACACCCTCACGACCCACGCTGACCGTGTCCTTCGGGAACGCGACGCCGAAGCGCACGCTGCCGAGCAGACCCTCGCCCAGGTCCACGACCTGCGAGACGCCCGTGGTGGCCACGGCGCCGGCACCGAGCGCGGACATGTCCATCTTGATCGCGCGCGGACCCGACTCGAGGTCCGGCACGTGGAACAGGCCCTTCGAGTCCGACGTGATGGTGGTGCCGTCGTCCATGACGAGACGCGCACCGGCCACACCCGGCTCGTTCGAGCTCTGCTCGCCGTCGCGGTTCCGATCCTCGAACACACGGCCGAGGAGCGTGCTGCGGCTGAAGAGCTCGTCGTTCTGCACCTCGACCGAGGCCGAGGTCGGCATGGCCACCGTGCAGGTGACGCAACCGCTCACCGCCGTGACCTGCGCCGAGTAGCGGCCCGCCTTGGCGCCCGTACCGGGCACGAGCTGCCAACGGAACTCGACGTAACCCGCCTCACCCGGGCCGGCGATACCGTCGCCGTTCCCGTCCACGAACGCCGGCAACTGCGGGATCGTGAGCGTCTGCAGACCGCCGGCCGCGTCCGAGAGGACCTGGCGAACGGCCGCCGGCGTGGCCCCGGTGGTGCCCGGGGTGCCGACGATGCCGTTCATGACGGTCGTGCCCTTGAGAGCGGCGAACATCGAGGGCAGCTGGTGCGTGATCGTGACGTTGTCGATGGGCTCACCGGTGCGGTTGCGCACGCTCAGACGCCAGCCCACGGGCCGGCCCTGCGTGACGCGCGTACGATCCGGCACGAGCTCCATCGTGACGCTGCTGCCGTCCACGTCGTCCACGTTCATGACGCTGACGTTCGCCACGACCATGCCCGAGTAGAGCGGGTCGGTGCTCACGGCAGGACCGTTGAGGACGGTGTACGGCTGGTCCCCGTCCACGATCGGGTCGTTCGCACCGGTGACCGTGATGGTCTGGGCGACGTTCCAGTTCGCGGCGGTGAAGACGAGGTTCGACGGCGTGACCGAGCCTTCCGTGGCGTCGCTCACCGTGACGGGGATCGTCACGTTCGCGACCGGCTGGCTCTGCAGCACCATGGTGTACGTGGCCGTGCCGCCGGCCTCGGTCGTGCTGAGGCCCGCGACCGGGGTCACGGTGATGCCGACCGCATCGTCATCGGTGGTGGTCACCGAGACGTCCGCGGCGTCGAGGTTCAGGTAGAGCGGGTCCGTGCTGGTCGCAGGTCCGACGGCGACCTGCCACGACACGGTGCCGTCCTGGACGAAGTCGTTCGCACCCGTCACGGTGACGGTCTGCGCGACGTTCCAGTTCGCAGCGGTGAACGTGAGGCTGGCGGGCGACACGGTGCCCTCGGTCAGGTCGGTGCTCGTGACGGGGACCGTCACGTCGGCGACCGGCTGCGACTGCAGCACGACCGTGAAGCTGGCGGTGCCACCGGCCTCGGTGGTGACGAGACCCGCGACCGGGGTCACGGTGATGCCGACCTGATCGTCGTCGGTGTTGCTCACCGCGACGTCGGAGGCGTTCACGCCCGAGTAGTTCGGATCGGTGCTGGTGGCCGCACCCGTGACCACCGTGTAGGCGATCGCCCCGTCCTGGACGAGGTCGTTGACGCCCGTCACGGTGACCGTCTGGGCGACGTTCCAGTTCCCAGCGGTGAAGGTGAGGCTGGCGGGCGAGACCGTACCCTCGGTCACGTCGCTGCTCGAGACCGGGACGGTCACGTCGGCGACCGGCTGCGACTGCAGCACGATCGTGAACGTGGCGGTGCCACCGGCCTCGGTGGTGACGAGACCCGCGACCGGGGTCACGGTGATACCGGCCTGATCGTCGTCGGTGTTGCTCACCGCCACGTCGGCGGCGTTCACGCCCGAGTAGTTCGGGTCGGCGCTGGTGGCCGAGCCCGTGACGATCGTGTAGGCGATGTCACCGTCCTGGACGAGGTCGTTGACGCCCGTCACGGTGACCGTCTGGGCGACGTTCCAGTTCCCAGCGGTGAACGTGAGGCTCGCGGGCGACACGGTACCCTCGGTCACGTCGCTGCTCGAGACCGGGATGGTCACGTCCGCGACGGGCTCCGAACGCAGCACGATGGTGAACGTGGCGGTGCCACCGGCCTCGGTGGTGACGAGACCCGCCACCGGAGCCACGGTGATACCGGCCTGATCGTCGTCGGTGTTGCTCACCGCCACGTCGGCGGCGTTCACACCCGAGTAGTTCGGGTCGGCGCTGCTGGCCGCACCCGTGACGATCGAGAAGGCGATGTTGCCGTCCTGGACGAGGTCGTCCACGCCCGTCACGGTGACGGTCTGGGCGACGTTCCAGTTCGCCGCGGTGAACGTGAGGCTCGAGGGCGAGACGGTGCCCTCGGTCACGTCACTGCTGTAGACCGCGACCGTGACGTCCGCGACCGGCTCGGAGTCGAGCACGATCGTGAACGTGGCGGTGCCGCCCGCTTCGGTGGTCACGAGACCCGTCAGCGGGGTCACGGTGATGCCGGCCTGGTCGTCGTCGGAGTTCGAGACGGCGACGTCGGCGGCGTCCATCGTGTCGTAGTTGGGATCGCTGCTGGTGGCCGCACCCGTCAGGACGGTGTAGGCGA
>JBEGJG010000052.1:0-10788 GCA_041184705.1 Candidatus Eiseniibacteriota bacterium | reverse complement strand
GCCCGGGACCGCCCGGTACAGCCCTGACAGAGCCCTCCAAGGCGCCCTCAACAATCTTCGCCGCACAAGGAGGGATTCTGGATGGGGTCATTTCTTCCGGAGTGGACCCTATGATAACGTCCACTCGCGCGAATTCCGCTGGTGCCGCCCCTGAGGGGTACCGATACTGCGCTCTGTAAGCGGTGCACTCCGTGTCGTCACAAGCGCGGATCGGCACCCAGGATGTCGGGGAATCCCGGTCGGATACCGCGATTCCCGCAGGAATTGGCAGGAGGGGGGAGGGTTCCCCGGGTCGGGTTGAGAGGATGGCTCAACCGGGCTCCGAGCCGTACCCCCCGTTCTGTCAGGTGATTCGACCGCTTCCCGATGGCGCCCCACAGGACCCGTCCAGGTCCGTGGGGAATCCCCCGACGCCAACGGGTGCTCTCACGAGAGCGGTGGGTCGCCTCGAGGCGCGCGGTGGTGGACGCCCCGTGCGGATGCAGAAGGCCCCCGTCGGTCCCCCGACGGGGGCCTTCTCGCGTTCCGGGGGCGCGTTCGGGGCCTCTCCGGGCCCCCCGATCGCATCGGAGGTGCCTCCTAGGCAGGGCTGGACGGGCCCGCATGTCGGCCATGCTGCGGTCCCATCGAAGGCATTCCGGACGCATCATGAATAGGTCCAATTCGACTAAAGTGGACCTTCACACGGAGCCCTGAAGCGGCCTATCATGGTTCCAGTTCGGTCGCATCGTGCTCCCCGGCGACCAGGCATCCCGGGGACGCGAAGCGGAGGCTGCGATGGGGGTCCCCCCGATCGCTCCCGGTTGCCCGGTACCGCTGTGGGAAGCGGTCCGGGGAGAGACTTCCGGCGAGCGACCCCTCGCGGTTCCGTGGGAACGTGCGGTTCCACTCCTTCACCGCTCGCCCGCGATACAGGTCCCGGTGCGCTCCTCGGCACCGGGACCTTCTTCTTTCCTCCGCGTTCGTGGCGGTGACCGACCGACTGCCGCATCATGCGGGCCGCATGGACACCGTCCTCATCCCACCCTCGGGTCGCTACGACCGCGCTTCGCGCACGCTCACGCTCGATCCGCGCGACCCGGCGTTCGTGGCCGATCCCTACGCCACGTACGCCGCGTTGCACGAGGTCGCGCCCGTCTTCCTGTGGCGCGAGTACGGGCACTGGTGCTTCGCCGGGCACGAGCGCGTCTCGGCGTTGCTGCGCGACCGGCGCCTCGGACGGCAGTTGCTGCACCGCATGACGCGCGCCGAGTTGGGTTGGGCGGAGCCGCCCGCGCACCTCGCCCCGTTCACCGCCTACGAGCGCCACGCGCTCCTCGAGCTCGAGCCGCCCGAGCACACGCGCATGCGCACGCTCGTGAACCGGCCGTTCCTGTCGCGTGTGGACGAGTCGCTGCGGCCCCGCCTCACGGCGATCGCGCACGGGCTCATCGATCGCTTCGCGACGCGCGGGCACGTCGAGTTGCTCTCGGCGTACGCCACGCCGCTGCCGGTCACGGTCATCTGCGAGTTGTTCGGGGTGCCGTTCGAGCACGCCGAGCGCCTGCTCGCCTGGTCGCACGACATCGTGGCCATGTACCAGGCGCGGCGCGACGAGAGCGTGGAGCATCGCGCCGCTCAGGCGGTGCGCGAGTTCGCCGCGTTCGTGCGGGCGCGCTTCGCCGAACGCGCCGCCACCCCCGGTGCCGACCTGCTCACGGCGTTGCTCGAGAGCGAGTCCGACGGCGACCGCCTGAGCGACGACGAACGCGTCTCGACCGCCATGCTGTTCCTCATCGCCGGGCACGAGGCCACGGTGCACGCGATCGCCAACGGCACGCTCGCGCTCCTCACGCACGGCGTGGACCCCGCGGTCGCGTTCGCCGATGCGGCCGCCACCGCGCGCACGGTCGAGGAGGTGCTGCGCTTCGACACGCCGCTGCACCTGTTCACGCGTTGGGTGCTCGAGCCCTGCACGATCGAGGGGGTGTCGTTCGTCCCCGGCGACAAGGTGGGATTGCTCCTCGGCGCGGCCGATCGCGACCCGGTTCGATTCCCCGAGCCCGATGCGTTCCGTGCCGAGCGCTCACCGTGTCCGCATCTGTCGTTCGGTGGGGGCATCCACTTCTGCGTCGGCGCCCCGCTCGCGCGACTCGAGTTGCAGGTCGCGCTACCGGCGCTGTTCGAGCGCTTGCCGGGGCTCGCGCTCGCCGCGCCGCCGCGCTGGCGCGACAGCTACCATTTCCGCGGACTGGAGACGCTCGAACTGCGCTGGTGAGCGGTGCGACCCGACGGCGCGGCGGGTTCTCGCGCGACCGCTCCGTGCGCGACGCGCCGGACCCGGGGCGAGGCTCCTCGCGAAGGAGCCGCCGCCCTGTGCCCTCAGGGCGTGCCGACGAGCGTGGTCTCGTGGTTCGAGGGCACGAACCGCAACGCGCCCTCGCCCGCCCGCGTGAGCACGTTTCGCAGCGTGTCCTCCGACATCACGAGGCCACCCTCGGCGATCCACGCCGCGGGGTCGCAGGGGCGCGCGTGCGCGAACGCGAGGTCGGCGCGCTCGGCCACGAACAGCAGTTCGGAGGCCGCGTTCACGCGCTGGGCGGGATCCGAACGGTGGTGGTCGGCGACCGCGGCGCACGAGCCCGGCTCGAGTCCCCAGCGCAGCATCGCGAGCCCGCCGAGCGGTTCGTGAAGGTCGCGCAGCATGTGGCGCAGGATCGGATAGGGCAGCGCGGTCGCGCCGCGAGCGCGCCGACGGTGTTCGGAGACGGCGTCGAACAGCACCAGCTTGCCCGAGTCGTGCAGCAGTCCGAGCAGGTAGGCCGACTCGGGTTCGAGTCCGAACGCGGGCGCGAGTGCGCGGGAGAGTGCCGCGGTGCGCGTCAGGTGCAGCCAGACCTGCGCGGTCATGGCCTCGCACGCGCCGCCGGGGCGGCACAGCGTCCATTGCAGCGTGTGGCGCAGGATGACCGACTCCGCGCCGGCGCTGCCCGTACGGTGCAGGGCCTCGCGCAGCGACTCCACCGTGGTGTCGCTGACGCGGTACCACGCCGAGTTCGCGAGCTTGAGCAGACCCTCGGCGAGCGACGGATCGCGCTCGAACGCCTCGGCCACGTCCTGCAGGTTCGCGAGCGGATCGCGCGCCAGCGACATGGCTCGCTTGGCGGCGGTGGGGATGGGGCGGATCGAGGACTCCTCGGAGCGCACCACGCGATCGAGCAGCGCGCGCACGTCCTGTGCGTACGATTCGCCGCGCACGCGCGTCGCGATCCGGTCGGCCCGCGTGGCCAGCCGGTCGCGCAGCTCGGTGCGCAGGGCCTCGCGAGCGGCCGCGCGCAGCGCGTCGTCGTCCACGGGCTCGGGGACCGGCGGCATGAACGCGGACTCGGGGCTCGGGCGATGGGCGCGAGGGGCCGCCACCTCGGTGACCGTCACGACGCGGGGACGGCGGAACCTGCGCTTGAGCCAGGCGAGCATGAGGGGGCTCCGGGGGCCGGGGGCGCCGGATGTGGCGCCGGGTGCGTGGAGTCTCGGTCGCCCGAGGCCATCCCTGAAGGGGCCTTCGGGACACGGGCATATCGGACCGCCCGGCTGGACGCTGGTTCGGGCGGCTCGCTACGCTGCCGGTCCACGCCGCCCGCCGGACGGCGGCTCCCTCCGCGCCCCGAGGTCCCTCGATGATCCGCAAGCTCGCCATCGGCCTGTTCCTGCTCATCACGCTCGCCGTCGCCGTCGTGCTGGGTCTCGCCCTGCTGCAGCCGAACGATTACCGCGTCGAGCGCGGCGAGGTGGTGCGTGCCGCGCCCGCCGTGGTGCACGGGCTGGTCAACGACCTTCACCGCTTCCCCGAGTGGTCGCCGTGGCAGGACCTCGACCCCGGCATGCGCGTCGAGCACTCGGGCGCTCCGGCGGGTGTGGGGGCCTCGTACCACTGGGTCGGGAACGACCAGGTGGGCGAGGGGCGCATGACCATCCGTTCGAGCGTCCCCGACCGCGAGGTCGTGATGGACCTCGAGTTCCTCAAGCCGTTCGAGTCCACGAGCGAGCTCACGTTCACGTTCGTGCCCGTGCGCGGAGGGACGCGCGTGGTGTGGGCCATGTCGGGCAGCAACAACTTCATGGGCAAGGCCATGTCGGTGTTCATGAGCATGGACCGTGCGATCGGTCGCGACTTCGAGCGCGGGCTCGCCCGCCTCAAGGACCTCGCCGAGCGCGCCACCGCCCCCGTGGACACGCCCGTGGGCACCGCCGTGGACACGACGGCGGCCCCGGTCGCACCCGCCGAGGACAGCACCGAAGCGTTGCTCGACACCCCCGCGCACTGAGCGCGAGCGTGCGGCCGGGGCCGTTGTGCGGCCCCTGCGGGCCGCGCTATGCTCCACCGTCGCCGCACGCGCCGTGCGGCCCTCACGAACGAACCCCTTTCCGACCGGAATCGAGCCATGGGACGCATCTTCGAGACCCGCAAAGCCACGATGTTCGCGCGCTGGGACCGTATGTCCAAGATGTTCTCGCGCATCGGCAAGGAGATCACGATCGCGGTGAAGAAGGGCGGTCCGAACGTGGACTCGAACCCCGCCCTCAAGCGCGTCATCCAGAACGCGCGCGCCGCGAACATGCCGAAGGAGAAGGTCGAGAACGCCATCAAGAAGGCGTCCGGCCACGACACGGCGGGCTACGAGGAGATCCTGTACGAGGGCTACGGCCCGCACGGCATCGCCGTGCTGGTCGAGTGCGCGACCGACAACATCGTGCGCACCGTGGGCAACATCCGCCACCACTTCAACAAGGGTGGCGGCAACATGGGCAACACCGGCAGCGTCGCGTTCCAGTTCAAGCGCATGGGCGTGTTCCGCCTGAACCCCGCGGGCCTCGATGCCGAGTCGCTCGAGCTCGAGCTGATCGACCACGGGCTCGAGGAGATGGGCGAGTCCACGGGCGAGAAGGGTGAGCCCCAGTTGCTGCTGCGCTGCGCCTTCAGCGACTTCGGTCATCTCGCCAAGGCGCTCGAGGATCGCAAGATCGTGCCGATCTCCTCGGAGCTCGAGTACATCCCGGGTACGCCCATGGAGCTGCCCGAGGAGAAGGCCAAGGAGGTGCTCAAGCTGGTGGACATGCTCGAGCAGGACGACGACGTCCAGAAGGTCTTCCACAACCTCGTCTGATCGCATCACACGCTGGACACGAAGGCCGGTGCGTGCAGGCACGCACCGGCCTTCGCATGCGCGGCCGTGTCGTCAGTGGAGCAGCACGAAGCGCTGCGTGTGCGAGCCCGCTCCGGGGGTGCTGAGGCGCACGAAGTACAGCCCCGGGGCCGTGCGCCGTCGGTCGCTGTCGTGTCCGTCCCACGCGATCGAGTGCGTGCCCGCGGCGAGGGCGCCCTCGCGGAGCGTGCGCACGCGCCGTCCAGCGGCATCGAGCACCTCGAGCCGCACCGTGCCGGGGGTCGCGATCGTGAACCGCACCGCGCAGCCGTCGCGCGCGGGGTTCGGCGCCACGGGAGCGAGCGTCACGGTCGGCGGCGGGTCCGTCACGCCCAGTCCGTTCAGCGGCTCGAGCAGGTACTGCGACACCACGGTGTTCACCGCGGCGCGCAGTTGCGCACGGTTCCAGCGGTAGGGGCGGCCCGACAGGAACGCGAACCGACCCCCTGTGGGGCGCAGGCCCGCGCCCGTGGCGGGGCGGCGCACCACGCCGAGACCGCGCTGGGGTGTGAAGCCGGCGGTGGTCTTCCACAGCAGGTCGGTGTCGGGGCGCGTCCGCACCGTGTCGAGCACCATGCACAGACTCTGCGTGCCGGTGCGCGACAGGTTCGAGAGTCCCGGTCGTGTCGCGAGACAGTCGGTGAACGTCACGCCGCTCTGCGCGACCGTCACGCCGAGGTAGGTGCGCAGCGAATCGGTGAGGAACTGGTCGCCCTGCCGGGTCATGAGCAGCACGTTCCCGCCCGCGCGCAGGTAGGACAGGATGGGCGTCTGGATCCAGGAGTCGAGGTCGCCGTTGAAGTCGTTGCCGACCCAGATCACCGTGCGATAGCGGCCCAGCACGCTCGGGGGCACCGCGCCGCGCCCCAGAGGAGCGGGCAGCGTGGCGGGGTAGCCGGCCGCGGGCGCGGGGAAGTGGTCCCAGAAGTCCACCGTGTAGTCGCCCTGCAGCGCGCGCTCGTTGTAGGCCGCGACGATCTCGGTCCCGTAGGTGGCCCAGTCCACGCCGTTCACCACCAGCACCGAACGGTCGAACGCCGGGTCCTCCACGGTGCGCTCGATCTGCCGCAGGATCCACTCGTCGGGGTCCACCTCGAGGTCGGTCGGGCGAGCGTCCACGAGCAGCGTGAAGACCTGCGAGGCGAGCGAGTCCTGCACCACGAGGTCGCGCGGCCCCGCCTCGGTGTGCACGCGGATGCGCACCGGCATGCGGAACAACTGCCAGCCCTGACGCTGCTCGAGCGTGAGCGTGACCGCGTGCCCGCCCGGCGCAGGGGCCGACGACCAACTCGCGCGGTAGATGGGGTGGTACTCGCCGTACACCCACTGCTGGAAGAACGCCGCCAGGTCGAGGCCGGACTCGGCCTCGCACACCGCACGGAAGTCGGCGGTCGCGGCGGTGCCGTAGGCGTGCGCGTTGCCGTACGTGCGCAGCGCTCGGAAGAACGTGCTGTCACCGAGCACACCGCGCAGCATGTGCAGCACCCACGAGCCCTTGTCGTAGGACAGGTTCGAATCGAAGATCCGCGACACGTTCCGGTCGTCGGGGACCCACACCGACCCGGGGCCGTAGTGCTTGTTGGCCGCGAGATCGGCGCGGTACGCGGTCGGGCCTCCCACCGATTCGGCCCACAGCGCCTCGGAGTAGGTCGCGAAGCCCTCGTTGAGCCAGATCTCGTGGAAGTCCCGGCAGGTGACCCAGTCGCCCCACCACTGGTGCGCCAACTCGTGCGCGACCACGAACTCCGAGAACGATCCCATGCTGGAGCACGTCTGGTGCTCCATGCCGCCCCCGAACACGAACTCGGCGTGCCCGTACTTCTCGGTGAGGAACGGGTAGGGCCCGAAGCGTTCGGTGAACGCCCCCAGCATGGTGCGCACCTTGGCCTGCACGGCGGCCACCGTCGGCACGCTCTCGGGGAAGTTGTAGAACTCGAGCCGCATGGAGTCGGTGGGCGAGTGCCGGAACCAGTCGAGCGTGGTGGTGTACGGATAGCTCGCGATCGAGACGAGGTAGGTGGTGATCGGGTACGACTCGCGCCACACCGCCACCGAGGTCACCCCGTCGTCCACCGCCGACACGCGGCGGCCGTTGGAGGCCGTGACCATCCCCGTGGGCAGCGTGAACCGGATGAACACCGAGTCGGCCTTGTCCTCGGGCAGGTCCTTGCACGGCCACCACGAGCGTGCGCCGTAGGGTTCGGACAGGCTCCACACGAGCGGACGACCGTTCGCGGTGCGGAACCCGAACGATCCCGCGACCGGGGTGCCGTGGTAGGTGATGCGAACGTCCATGGTCTCGCCCGTGGCGTAGCTGCGGTCGAGCAGTACGCTCACCACGTCGGCGGTGCGCGTCCAACCCACCGGCACGCCACCCGCGGTGACGCCGTCCACGGTCATGTTGGCGAGCAGGTCGAGGTCGAGCGTTCCGAGCGGACCTGCGACCACGTCGGCCTGCACGCGCACCGTGCCCGAGACGGTCGAGGTGGTGGGCGCGAACGTGAGGTCGAGCCCGTAGCCGCGCACGTCGTAGGCCGCCTGGTTGGCGGTCGCGGCGGCCTGTCGCGCCCGACTGCGGGCGAACCCGTGCGCCTTCCACGCGGCGAGGTACGGCGCGACGTCCGTCTCATCGCGCCACTCGGCGGGCCCGTCGGGAGTGGGCGGGAACAGGATGGGGGCGGCCGTCGCGGGGCCCGCACCGATGGCGAGCGCGAGCAGGGTGGGGATGATGCGGCGGAGCCAAGGGCGCGGTGCGGTCATGGAGCCTCGGGGGGGCGCGTGGGACGACGAGCCTAGCATCCGGTCCCATCGCCCCCAACGCCCGAATGCGCACCGGCCCGCCCCCCGTGAGGGGCGGGCCGGGCCGTCGTCGCGCGCCGCGTCAGCGCGGAGCCGACTTGTCGGGATGGCGCGGCGTGGGCGGGACCGGACGCGGCTCGCGCGCGATGGCCTCGAGGAGCAGGCGCACGGTGGCGTCCAACTGCGCGTCCTCGCCGGCCGCGGTCGCGACCGGAAGGTTGTCCACGACCACGTCGGGGATCACCCCCACGCCCTCGATGAGCCACTCGCCCTCGGGGCCGTACACGCCGGTCTCGGCCGCGGTCGCGATGCCGCGGTCCACGAGCCAGTTGTCCTGCGACAACCAGATCTCGCCGCCCCACGTGCGCGTGCCCACCACGCGTCCGAGGCCCAGTCGGCGGAAGCCCTCGGCGAACGCCTCGCCGTCCGAGAGCGTGGTCGCGTCCACGATCACGGCCATGTGGCCGCGGAACGCGAACGGCATGTTCGCCACGGGTTCACCCGTGCGCGGCTGCCACCACATCCACGCCTTGCGCAGCAGCTTGCCCAGGATCCACGAGTCGATGTTGCCACCGCGGTTGCCTCGCAGATCGATCACGAGCCCGTCGCGGTCGTGCACGGGGAAGTAGTCGCGGTGCCACTGCGCCATGTCGGGGGCGCCCATCGCGCGCAGGTGCACGTACCCGATGCGGCCCGCCGACAGCGAGTCGGTGCGCAGGCGGCGCGTGAACTCCCATTCCGTGTAGCGCAGGTCGGTCTCGCGTGCGGGCGTGACCGGGGTCACGACCACCTCGCGCGTCGGCCCGTTGGCCCGCGTCACGCCGAGCAGGACCTGTCGCCCCGCGGTGCCGCGCAGCAGCGCGCCCGGGTCGCTCACCGAGAGCGCGGGCGTGCCGTTGATGCGCGTCACGACGTCGCCCTCGCGCACGTCCACGTCGGGGGCGAACAGCGGTCCGCGTCGTCCCGGTTCGTCGGGGTCGGTCCGGAAGCGGTGCGCCACGCGCCAGCCACCGGCCGCGTCGTCGCGCACGAGGCGCGCCCCGAGGCCGGCGGGCTCGATCGTCTCGGGGCCGCGGCGCAGGTCGCCGCCGTAGACGTACATGTGCAGCGTGGAGAGCTCGCCCACCATCTGCTGGAACAGGTCGGACAGCTCCGCACGCGAGGTGACGCGCGCCGCGAGCGGACGGAAGCGCTCGCGATGCGCATCCCAGTCCACGCCGTGCATGCCGCGGTCGTAGAAGTAGTCGCGCACCAGACGCCAGGCCTCGTCGAACATCTGACGCCATTCCACGCGCGGGTCGAACGCGAACGACCAGCCGTCGAGCGGCACGCGCGACTTCTCCAGCTTGGCCGGTGCGCTCAGGCCGCCGTCGAACACGTAGAGCGCGTCGCCCTTTCGCACGAGCAGCTTGCGGCCGTCGGCCGAGACCTCGTACGACTCGACGTCGGCGAGCAGCGTGGCGGGCGGTTCGGCACGGCGCGCGATCTCGTACGCCATGAGCGCGGGCTTGGCGTCCACGGCCGCCTCGGTCTCGAGCCAGTACAGGCGCTTGCCGTCGGTCGTGAGGCCGCGACGGTTACCGTGCCCCGCGGGAACCTCGATCAGCCGCTCGTGGATACCGTCGAACTCGATCGTGACAGGCGCCGCTCCCGCACCGTCCTTCGTGGCCTTGCTGCCCTTGTCGTCCTTCGTCGTCCGGCCACCCGCGTCCTGCAGCTCGTCGAGCTTCGCCCACGGTGAGCGCAGGCCGGGACGCAACGCGAGCCCGAAGGCGCGAGTGGGTTCGTCGAAGAACGGGTCGGGCTGGCGCGAGCCCCAGATGCTGCGCACCACGCTCTCGAACCGACGGTCCGAGAGGAACCACAGCCACTGCCCGTCCGGGCTCCATGCCGGACTGAAACTGTCCCAGCGGTCGCTCGTCACCGTGCGGCCGACACGGTCGCGCGTGTCGTACACGACGACCTGCGACAGCAGGTTGGCGGCCGGTCGCACGTACGCGAGCCAGCGCGAGTCCGGCGACCACGCGAGGTCGCGCGGGTCGTCCCAGCGATCCACGGCGGCGATCCGCTCGTGTCGTCCGGTCGCGACCTCGAGCAGCCAGAGCTCCTGCTCCTTGTTCGTGTGCGCGAGCCAGCGCCCATCGGGCGACGGCACACCGTCGAAGCGCAGCGTGCGGCCGTCGCGCGTGAGGCGCGCGGGGTCGCCCACGCCGTTGGTCGGCAGCGTCCACCACTCGACCTCGCCGCTCGCGTCCGACAGCGCGGTGAGGCGCCGTCCGTCGGGCATGAAGCGCGCCTGCCGCCAGCGCACGGCGGCGTCACGCGTCACCTGCACCAGACGACCGTCCTCGACCGGGGCCACGAACACCTGCCCGCGCGCGGTCAGTACGACGCGGTCGCCGTCGGGCGAGAGGTGGGCGGCGGTCACCCACTCCATGGGCTTGGTGACCCATCGCTCGCGCGACTGGTCGAGATCGGAGGCGAGGCGCACGGGGAGCAGGCGATCCTCGCCGGTCGCGAGTTCGAGCACGCGCAGATCGGCACCCAGCTGGTACACGATGCGGCCCTGCGACAGCGATGCGCCGAGCACGTCCCAGCCGCGATGGAACGTGTGCTGGCGCGCATCGCGGCCGTCGGGGGTGACCGACCACACGTTCATGTCGAGCGAGCGGTCCCCCACGAAGTACACGCGGCCCTGCCACGGCATGGGTGTGCGGCTCGCCGCGCTGTCGCCCGCGAGCAGGGGCCGCGCCTCGGCGCGACCGCCGTCCCACGCCCACAGCTGCTGGATCGTGCCGCCACGGTA